>JBBSSO010000157.1:0-5465 GCA_038241905.1 Cytophagales bacterium
ACGATATACTGACCTTGAACAGTTTGAGAGTTAGGGCCAAATGGTATGATTACACCTTTGGTCCTTTTGCAGGTATATACAATACTTTGAGATATAATCGGATCTTTTAGATAAAATAAACTTTAATGATGATGAAGATGACTTTATATGTTAAAATAATGGCCTTTATGCTTTTGACGGTTCAGGCCTGCGAGGAAAAGGAAGATTGCCACCGTGAAATCAAAATTGTGAACAGTTCTAATGGAGATCTCTGGTTAGCGGAATCTGGCCTTCAGCATGGTGGCCTTAATTGCCGACAGGTGCCCGGACTAATACGGAAGGGCGAAAGCTATACATATGATCTTTTGAGAGGATGTTGGGAAGTACAAATTAATAAAGGCTACCAAGGGGCAGTTGTTTTCTATTTCTTCCGTGAGAATTACTTTGACACTCATCCCCAATGTGACTCTGTTGAATTTAATCAAAGTGCAATAGAGCGGAGAGAATATTCAGTGGCCGATCTAAATGCTTCGAATTGGGTGATAGAGTATCAGTGAGGAATGAAAAGAAGAAGCCTCGCAAGGCAATGCTTTTACTTAACGACATTAACTTGCCTATTGAGGACTTGCCGGATCAGTCCAGCGATAGAAATAGGATGCAAGTTTTATCTTCTTCCGGTAGATTTAGATAGAGGCTACTTTGCCCAGATTAGAACTGTTGAGTTCTATATCAATTTTACCGATCTGATAAATGCGGCAGTGCTTACTTACGGCTGATTCAGGCGGTTACCTGCTAATGCCGGTAGTCTAACGACAGCGACATTACAGTTTGGATTTACGAGGTACATTTGACAGGAAAGCATGGCCGGTGGTGCAGCTCAACGACTACTACCCCTACGGCCTGACCTACGAGGCCGAGCCGGAGGGCGACGAGCTGCTGGACCGCTACCTCTACCAGGGCAAGGAGAAGGTGTTGCCCTAAGCCAACTGGCAGGACTTTTACATACTAATACATTTATTACCCCTTTAAAAACGAATTAATATATTATAAAATTGATGATCATTCGGTAAAATTACCTAAAAACATATTAGTACAAATGATGGGCAATTGTATAAAAGATCTGTTTTATATTCTTCAAATGTGTACTAAAAAAAGCTTCCTCAGGTTCTTAATTAAACATTATGACCCGGTAATCAGTGTCTTAGTCAAATATTAAATCTTTCCTCATGTTATTTAAATCTTGTATTGCTTTTGCAGTATTTTTTTCCATTCTCGTTACCCCTGCCAAGGCGCAGGTTAAATCAAGGTCTGGCTATATAGGGGTTGGGGTAGGCCCTTCTTTTTTGACAGGAGTGGATGTGGCGAATAAAAAAACGCTCGTGGGGTTGCACATCAACTTGTTAGATGCCGGCTATGTCTTTTACAAAGGCTTGGGCGTAAATGCCATCTGGTCGGGGGCCGGTTTTGTGCATGAGAATGAGCCGGATGCACCTAATGTTTTCCGAAGTGAAGTATTCATCGGCACCCTTATGCTGGGCCCCATGTATTCTTTGGACTTGTCAGAAACGGCAAACCTGAGATTTATGGGAAGGGTCGGCCCTTTAACCATAAAGGAACAAGGGGTCAGCAACTCAGAGCATATGCGGTTGTCCTGGTCAATAGCTACTGCCTACCAGAAAAGAATAGGGGAAAGACTGGCTTTAACCGTGTCTGCAAATTACTATCATAGCCAACCTTATGACTATAGTGGGGGAGAAAGTATAGGATTAATAAATGTAACAGGCGGTATAGCCTTTCTATTATGACGCACGCTAAAACTCCAACTGTTATAAAATAATTTAGAAAGGTGATACCTAAACCCTGAGTCTATTTCTATTGGGGAAAATTTGTTTATGGTTTGCTGAAAGATACTATTCCCTAGCTCCCGCCCTTGTTGGTGTTAATAGGGGCCAACAAGCCCAACTACAGCTCCAACTTCATTGAACCTTCCCCAAACCAAAAGGAGCCCGAAAACTTGCGTTTTCGGGCTCCTTTTCAGAAAACAGGGCTAAAACAGACGCTAGTCCATCAGCTTCCGGTACCGGATGCGCTTAGGCTCTACATCGCCAAGGCGTTTTTTCTTGGCTTCTTCGTAATCAGAGAAGTTGCCTTCAAACCAAACAACTTGGCTGTCGCCTTCAAAAGCTAAGATGTGCGTGGCAATTCTGTCTAAAAACCAGCGGTCGTGGCTGATAACGACGGCGCAGCCTGAGAAATTCTCTAACGCGTCTTCCAACGCTCTAATCGCGTTCACGTCCAGATCGTTGGTGGGTTCATCTAGCAGCAGCAAGTTGGCGCCTTGCTTTAAGGTCATGGCGAGGTGTACGCGGTTGCGCTCACCACCAGACAGTACGCCGACTTTCTTTTCTTGGTCGCCGCCCGTAAAATTGAACTTACCCACGTAGGCGCGGGCGTTTACTTGGCGGCCTGCCAACAGCATCATTTCGGTACCGTCTGATATGGTTTCAAACACAGATTTGTTAGGGTCCAGGCTTTCGTGCTGCTGGTCTACGTAGGCGGTTTCTACGGTGGGGCCCACGGTAATGGTGCCCGCATCGGGCGTGTCACGGCCGGTAATAAGGCGGAACAGCGTGGATTTACCAGCGCCGTTTGGCCCGATGATACCCACAATGCCAGCGGGCGGCAAATTGAACGTTAAATCATCAAACAACAGTTTATCGCCGAAGGCTTTTCTTAAACTATCTGCCTCAATAACTACATTGCCCAAACGAGGACCGTCTGGAATGAAAAGCTCCAGTTTCTGTTCTTTTTCTCGGGCATCTTCAGACGCCATTTTCTCATAATTACCCAAACGCGCTTTAGACTTGGCTTGGCGGGCTTTGGGGCTCATCCGGGACCACTCCAACTCGCGCTGCAAGGTTTTTTGGCGCTTGCTTTCGGTTTTTTCTTCTTTGGCCAATCGCTCAGATTTTTGCTCTAGCCAGCTGGTGTAATTACCTTTCCAAGGAATGCCCTCGCCGCGGTCTAGTTCCAGAATCCAGCCGGCTACGTTATCTAGGAAATACCTATCGTGGGTAACGGCAATCACCGTGCCTTTGTATTGCTTTAGGTGTTGCTCTAGCCACAGCACAGACTCAGCGTCTAAGTGGTTGGTGGGCTCATCTAACAGCAACACATCTGGTTCTTGCAACAGCAGGCGGCAAAGGGCCACGCGGCGTTTCTCGCCCCCAGAAAGCGTGCCTATAATGGCCTCGCCGGGCGGTGTGCGCAGCGCATCCATGGCGCGCTCTAGTTTGCTGTCAATTTCCCAGGCGCCTAAGTGATCTAAGCGTTCTTGTACCTCGCCCTGCCGGGCGATGAGTTTGTCAAAATCGGCGTTTTCATCGCCGAAGGCCTCGTTAATTTCATCAAATTCTTTGAGCAAAGCTACGGTTTCGGCTACGCCTTCTTGCACAATTTCCATCACGGTTTTGTCCGGATCTAGTTGCGGTTCTTGCTCTAGGTAGCCCACGCTGTATCCCGCGGAGAACGCCACCTCGCCTTGAAACTGCTTGTCTACGCCGGCAATTACTTTTAAGAGAGAGGATTTTCCGGAGCCGTTAAGGCCCAAAACGCCAATTTTGGCACCATAAAAGAAAGACAGGTAAATGTTTTTAAGAACTTGTTTCTGTGGCGGGTAAATCTTACTGACCCCGGCCATCGAGAAAATGATGGTTTCGTTGCTCATAGTAGTATAGGTATTAAATAGATGCTAAGAATTAGAGAACCTTGGCCCTAAAGCGGTTAGGCCGTTTTGCCAGAGAAAAAGCTGAAAAACCAGAATAACCTTGTGGCCTTAAATCAGTATGAAAGCAAACGTCTGTTTGCGGTTCTTACCTGCCAAATTAGGCAAATATCGCAAATTTGACGGTGCCGGGTTATGAAATTTGGGCTTAATTCATAAACTTGTGAAATAATAGACGTTATATTTTCCAGTTAAAAATCCAGTAGATGGAAACCAAAGATTTGTCTGAGGAGGCACAAAAGTACGGCTACGTAGAAGGCAACCAAGTGTGGTTAAAACCTTTTATGCATTACCCCGCGCGCCAAGTAGGCGATGTGAAGGAAGTACCGGAAGAATCGTTGCTGTACTTTGCCAACCGTTTTGAGAATTTCCGCCAGAAAGTAGATGAACTGCTGGAGAAAATTGAAACCTCAGAAAACAAAGGCTCTTTCTTGATGAAGGTGTTGCACCTCAAAGATCAGATTGAGAAATATGATGCCATCGGCGATTTTGAAGCGCTGCACGTGCGTTTATCGGCGGCTGAGGAGGAAATAAAAGAGGCCATCGCCAAAAACCGCGACAAAAACCTTTCCACCAAAATTACGCTCATTCAAGAAGCAGAAAGCCTTCAAAACAGCATTGATTGGCCTGAAACTACCGAGCAATTAAAAGAACTGCGCCAAAACTGGATCAAAACTGGCCCCGTTGATAAAACCCTGACCGAAGAGTTGGAGGAGCGTTTTAAAGCGGCCGTAGAAGTGTTTTTTACCCGCAAAAAAGAGTTTTTCCAAGATAAGAAAGACATGCTTTCCCGGATCACAGACAAGTACCAAGCCTTAATTGCGGCGTCTGAGGCGGTAAAGAATTCTGAGGAATGGGAAGAAACTAGCAAAAAACTGAAAGACCTGCAAACCCAGTGGAAAGAGATTGGCGGCAACTTGCCCCGCAAAGTTTCTAACGACCTCTGGAATAATTTTAGGGCGGCCAACAACCACTTTTTTGAGCGCCTAAAAAAACACATCAGCAGCCAGAAAACAGAGTCTAAAGAAAAGTATTTAGAAGACAACTTGGCCAAGAAAAAATCTTTGGTGGCCCAAGCCGATGCCCTGCTTAATGAACCCGTACAAATTGCGGTTTCTAAAGCCAAGGAATTGCAAGCCGCCTGGAAAAAAGTGGGCCCCGTTACCCAAGAAGAATCTGACACCGTTTGGGAAAATTTTCTGGTAGCCTGCGATAAGATTTTTGAGCTGAGCAGCCTTGAGCATTTCATGCGCAAACGCGTGCTGCCTGAAGGCAAAGATGGCCCGCAAGAACAACTGCACGCCCGCATTAACGCGCTCAAAGACTTTATTAAGTATGACACCCAGGAACTAGATGTGCTAGAAACTAACCAAGGCAGGTTGAGCCCAACGCCCAGCAATGAAACCTTCCGGAACATGTTGGACGGTAAAATTAAAAACTTTAACCGTAAAATCAGGACTAAAACCCAACTGATTGAACTGCTAAAAGCCAGAACCGCTGGCCAAAAATAGTAAGGCTCTAACCTCAATTTATACTATTTTTACGCCAGCCGCCTCGCCCAAACATGGAACGAGGCGGTTGCTGTTTTAGGCCTGTTTTTGTAAAATCAGGCCTAAAACAGCAAAAGATTCGCGGCAAAAAATGATAAACCTTTCTCTCTTTTTGAAATGAGTTTTTAGCTTAAAGCTGAAAGAAATTAAAG
>JBBSSO010000158.1:0-5446 GCA_038241905.1 Cytophagales bacterium
AAATGGCATACGGAATGCCCGCGCGGCCTTCGCCCAAAGGCGAAATGCTTAACAAAAAAGCGTAAATTAGAACTTCCAGCATAGATAAGAAGAAGTGAACCGCAAAGGTCGTTATTTTGGCATTGGTTTGCATGGCTCAAATTAAATTTTGCCTGAATAGCCAGTTATGCCGCCGACCCAACCTGAACCCGAAGAACCGTATGGAATTTCCGCTGCTTGATACCACTGAAATTAACCTGCAAACTATTGCGCTTCGCCTGTTTTTGAGTACCATTCTAGGCGGCCTGTTGGGTTGGGAACGCGAAACAAAGCGCCAGCAAGCGGGCTTGCGTACGCACATAATTATCTGCGTGGGCGCCTGTCTGCTCATGCTGCTTTCGGTTTACATTCCGCAAACGTTTACCCAGTACCGCAACGTAGATCCGGGCCGCATTGCTGCGCAGGTGGTTTCGGGGATAGGATTTTTGGGCGCGGGAGCCATTTTTAGGCTGGGCGCTAACACCCACGGTCTTACCACGGCCGCTACTATTTGGGTGGTGGCCGCCGTTGGTTTAACGGTGGGCGCGGGCATGTATGAGGCCGCAACTATTACCACGCTTATCATATTGTTTGTGCTTTCTATTCTGGATAAAATAGGGAAGCGGTTTTTTATTGGAGGCTCGCTTAAAACTCTTAAAATCAGCTTTCAATCGTCTAAAATAGAAACCACAAAGGTGTTTTCAATTTTAGAAAAGCATGACGTTGCTACGCGTAACGTAAACGTGATGCAGTCTACCAACAAGCAAAATTCTAAAATTCAGCTCTTCGTATTTGTGCCCGATAACCTGAACGTGAAAGGTTTTTACAAAGACCTGAACGAACTTAAAAATGTAAAACAGATTTCTTTGGGTCAGGATTTTTAGTCCATCGTCTGTTAAAAATGGTTTTATTTGAATTGCTGTTATTCTCAAAATTAGTGGAGATTTTGCTTCAGCGCGCCGCGGCTTAATTATAAATATGAAAAGCTGTTTTAGGCCTGTTTTTCCAAAAAGAGGCCTAAAACATCAAACAGAAAACTGGCCTTAATTCTTATCAAAAGAAAAACTGTTTTTAGGACGATGGGAATAAAAGCAATTTCGGTTTTCGGGCTGTTTTTCTGAAATTTGCTCCAAAACGTAATTGCCTTGTCTGAGCTTCCTTTTATTCATCGTCATTTCATTCTGCACAAACCTTTTGGCTTTATAAGCCAGTTTAAAGGCCAACCCAAGAATAAAAAACTGTTGGGTCAGCTGGCGCTTTTTCCGGAGGGGTGCATGGCCATCGGGCGACTAGACCAAGACAGTGAGGGTTTGCTGCTGCTCACCACTGATGGCAAAATGAGCGAATACGTGCGTAGCCGGAATGTAGAGAAAGAATATTATGCGCAAGTTGACGGCCTTATTACGCCCGAGTCTGTGGAGCAATTGCGGAAAGGCGGTTTAGAAATTACCCATGAAAAGCAACCTTATTTCACCTTACCCTGCCGCGCCGATGCGCTAGATCCGGCGCCAACGTTTGCGGAACGTTCCCGGCGGGTGCGCGATGACCGACATGGGCCCACCAGTTGGGTTTCCATAGTGCTCACCGAAGGAAAAAATCGTCAGATCCGGAAAATGACGGCCGCCGTTGGTTTTCCTACGCTTCGCCTAGTCCGGGTCCGGATTGGCAGCATTCGCTTAGGAAACTTGGCGCCGGGTGGCGTGCAAGAAGTGGTGCAGTTTAATTTATAAACTTTAGAAGACAATAACCTGAAACCAAAGCCAATTAAGAGATAGATGACAGCTCTCTAATATTAACATCAGCTTTTTGCTAAAAATACTATTTTACGTTCTGCTGTTGGAGCCTTGCCTTGTGGTTTTCCGTACTTATTCTTACCTTACGGATGGTATTGCTGCGCTTTAAAAAACATTTCATCGCTTGTAATTCTATCGCAAATTTTTCTGCTCACTTACAAAAACGCTTAAGATGACAAAGGACCCGAGAAAGTTAAAGCTGTTGCAATTCAGTTTTTTGTGCCTGGTTACGCTTATTGGGTTTGCCTGCATTACGGTTCATGAAAGCGAAAAAAGAGGAAGACACGCTTGGTTGCAAGAGCATCGGGCGGCGGCCGTTTCTACCGTGCTGCTCAACAATACCTCGGGCTTGGTTCCTTTTAAAGATTTAGAGCAGAAGATGGCCAGTGTTAATTTAGGCACCGCCCACGCCCATCATTTTGACAGCCTGCTGAATAAATACACCTTAGTTACCAGTTTTACAGCGCCAGTTATGGCCTCAGATTCGGCGTATGATAGTTTAAACGATGCCCTTAAATTCTTCGGAACCGTTATGGTTCAGGGCAAAGCTGAGTCCTTTGCCAATCCGTCCGTTCAGGCTTTTATTACTGATTTACAGAAAACTAAAAACGTAGTTCTATCCGTTTACGGTGCTTTAAGTCATTTGCAAAAACTAGACGGCCTAGACGTACCGCTTGTCTGGTCTCAAAAAGAAACGGCGGCTACCGCCGATTTTGCGGCCCAACTTATCTTCGGCGGCGAAGCGGCCACCGGTTCTTTGCCCCAAACGTACTCGCCTAAATATGTAAAAGGCTCTGGCTATAAAACTGCGGTTACGCGCCTAAAGTATAGCTTGCCCGAGGCTTTGGGCGTAAGTGCCCACATTTTGCAAGATTCAATTGACACCATTATGGCCGAAGCCATTGCGCGCCACGCTACACCAGGCGGCGTAGTGTTGGTGGTAAAAGACGGCAATGTGATTTTCAATAAAGCTTACGGCACGCACACCTATGACCAAGATCGCGCCACCCGCATTGACGATATTTTTGACCTGGCTTCTATAACCAAAGTTTCTGCCACCACGCTGTCTATGATGGAGTTATATGACCAGCACAAGGTGAATTTAAATGCTCCGCTCGGAGATTATATTCCGTCTGTAAGTCATTCCAACAAAGCTGGGCTTACGGTAAAAAATATTTTGCTTCACCAGGCTGGTTTGCCGGCTGGGGTTGGCATGCCCACCAAACCAGAAGACCTTAGCAAACTTTTTTCTGATGATTTCCCGGTGCAAGCCGCGGACAGCACGTTTGTCCGGAAAGATTATTTTAAAGATGTGGTGTGGCCGCGCATGCTTTCTGCCAAAGTTTCTGATCCCGGCAAATACGTGTATTCAGACCTGACCATGTATTTCTTGAAGGAAGTGGTGGAACGCCAGGCGCAAATGCCTTTAAATCAGTTGGTGCAAACCTCTTTTTACGCTCCTTTAGGCATGCAAACTGCCGGATTTTTGCCCCTGCATCGTTTCTCCAAAGACCGCATTGTACCCACCGAAAATGACATCAACTTCCGGAAAACGCTGTTGCAAGGCTACGTGCACGACGGCGGTGCGGCCAAATTAGGCGGCGTTTCGGGCCACGCAGGTTTGTTTTCAACTGCCAACGATTTAGCTATTTTGTACCAAATGCTTTTAAACGGCGGCAGTTACGGCGGCATCACGTACTTGCGGCCCGAAACGGTGAAACTCTTTACAACCAAGCAATCTGCCGTTAGTCGGCGGGGTTTGGGTTTTGACGGGTACGACGCAGAAAGCAAATTGGGGTATCCGTCAAAAAAGGCATCTCCGCAAACCTACGGGCATACTGGGTACACCGGCACGTGCGTGTGGGTAGATCCGGCGCAAGGCTTGGTATATGTGTTTTTGTCTAACCGCGTGTACCCCAAAGTGACGGATAAACTGAGTACTATGCGCATAAGACCGCGCATCCAAGATGCTATTTATCTGGCAATTGAAAAAGGCAACCCAACCAAGCCTCCGGTAAAAAGTTAGAATCTTTTCACTTTTCGTTCCTAAGTTTTCCATAGCTGTTTTAGGCCTGTTTTTCGAAAAACAGGCCTAAAACAGCAAAGGTGGTTCAAGCATTTCTAAGGGTATTGCAGTTTTAGATTTCTCAAAAAATATATTATTAACCGATGGAATTTGATCATTCTGCGGATTAAAATATGGGATGGAAAAACCAGCTGCGCGCTGCGTTAAAATTGCTGTTTGAAACTGGTAACAAAACAACCAGTAATTCGGTTAAAGTAAGAAAACCTCCTATTCATTTCTGACATGACTGACGCGCAAAATGATGCCCAAAATACCCCGCTGGAAGTAGCCACTTTTGCTGGCGGATGCTTTTGGTGCATGGTAAAACCTTTCCATAAACACGATGGCGTGGTGGAGGTGGTCTCTGGTTATACCGGCGGAGAACTGCCCAACCCAACGTATGAGCAAGTTTGCTCAGAAACCACCGGCCATTATGAGGCCGTGCAAGTAACATTTAATCCTAGCATTATTTCTTACCCCGAAGTGCTTACTATTTTCTGGCAGTCCATTGACCCTACGGATGCTGGAGGCCAGTTTGGGGACCGCGGCTCTTCTTACAAAACCGCTATTTTCTACCACTCTGAACAGCAGAAAGAGCAGGCTGAAATCTCTAAGCATGATTTTCAGGAAAACGGTCCGTTTACGTCTTTGCCCATCGTGACGCCTATTCTCCAGGCCAAACCTTTTTACCTGGCCGAGGACCACCATCAAAACTATTACCAGAAAAACCCCAGCCACTACAACCGTTATTTTGTAGGCTCCGGTAGGGCTGGCTTTCTGGAGCGGATTAATAAAAGCTAATTGCTGTTTTAGGCCTGTTTTAGGAAAATCAGGCCTAAAACAACTTTTTTTGACTTTTCTATTCCATCAAACTAAACCTTTTCTTCTCTTTTTTCAGAACTACTTCATGCATGATTATTTTTTATGCGATGGTTTTTAGTGCAGAAAGATTAGAGGTGTTTTCCTTATAAAAAAGAGTCAGCTGTTTTGAGCGCATATTTTACGTTTGGCTTTATGGCCTACTTTTCTCAAATCAGCTCTAAAACAGGGAAAGATTCTAACTCAAGAAAATCGACTTGGCTAATTGTCAACTTTTATAGGTTGGTTTTCTTGAATTTTTAGGCGATTAAAAAAACAAACCGGCATGTACACACGCGAACAGGCTTCTCAACTGAGGCAAGCTTTCTGGACTACGTTTGGACAATACATGGCGCCCATTCCGTCGGCAGATGGCTATAGAATCAACTGGCCCAATTATAAAACCGGTTTAAAGAACGTCTATTTCCGGATGCAAGCCGATGCCCGAAAAGCCTCCATCGGTATTGAAATCACCCACGTAGACCCAGGTTTGCAAGAGCTTTTCTTTGATCAATTTCTGGAACTGAAAAAGTATTTGCATCAAACCTTAGGCGAAGAGTGGGAGTGGGCCCTCCACCAACCAACCGACCAAGGCGATACCATCACCCGAATTTACCAAGAAATTTCGCCCGCCAACGTTTTCAACCGCGAAGACTGGCCCAAACTCATCTCCTTCTTTAAACCCCGCCTTATTGCCCTAGACGAATTCTGG
>JBBSSO010000159.1:0-5426 GCA_038241905.1 Cytophagales bacterium
GGCTGGGCTGCAGTAGTGCCAAACCCGATTGACGGCCGCGAAAACGCACCAGCATAACGCGTGGTCATTTTCTGGAATTCAGCATCGTTGGCGCCGGTGGTGATAAAAATGGCTTTTGCTCCTTTTTTGGTGGCCAGGCTAGATTTGGTGCGGGCATCTTGGCTCCACGTGCTCACTTTGTCGGTGCCGCTTAAGAGGTAAGTGCCGCCGGTGGTTTTGGGCTCGCCAGCCAAGACAACTACTATTTTGCCTTTCACGTCTAGCTTGGCGTAGTCTGAGTATTTGGGGTCTTCAATGCCGTAACCCGCAAAAACGATTTGGGCCGTTTCTTCTTGGTTGAACGGCGAGGCGCCCAGCACAAAAAAGTCTTTGCCCATAGAAAATTTCTGGGTGCCAACCATCACGTAACCATCGCCCCAGCTGCTTTTTTCTAGGTCGAAGGTTTGATAATACGGATTAGAACCCGTTTTTACGGGGCCTTCCAGGCCGATGGCTTTAAAGTGGTTGCTGATATATTCTGCCGCCATTTTCTGTCCTCGCTCGCCGGTCTCACGGCCTTCTAACGAATCTGACGCCAAAATGCGCAAGTGTTTTTCTAAATCTGCGACGGTAATGGTGTTGGCAAACCGCGTAATGGGCGCCACAGCGTTGCTGCTAGAGGCCGGCGGTGTCTGAGAAGTGGTGCAAGCCGACAGCAAGACGGCGGCCAGGCCCAGCGTGTAAAAATGCTTGTTCATGAAAGTGGTTGGTTCTACTTAAAGTGACCTTAATGCTAGGTATTTTTTGGCTAACTAACAAGTGCTAGTCTGCGGGATGGCTATTTTAGGCCTGTTTTATGAAAATTAGGCCTAAAACGGACCTCGGCTGGTTTGCCCGTGGTTTTTGTAAATAAGCACCGTCGCGAAGGCGGCCACGCCTTCTTTCTTGCCCACAAAGCCCAAGTGCTCCGTAGTGGTGGCTTTGACGGAAATATCATCTTCGGGCACGTCCATTACTTGGGCCAGGCAGGCTTTTATTTCAGGAATGTGGGGGTTTAGTTTGGGTTCTTGCAGGCAGACGGTAGAGTCAATGTTGCCCACTTCGTAGCCTTTGCTCCGGATTAATTTCATAACATCGCGCAGCAATATTTTACTGTCTATGCCTTTGTATTGCGGGTCTTTGTCTGAAAAATGGAAGCCAATGTCGCGCAGGTTGGCCGCGCCCAAAAGTGCATCGCAGATTACGTGCACCAGCACGTCGGCATCAGAATGGCCCAGCGCGCCGTGGGTATGCGGCACTTTAATACCGCCCAGCCAGAAGTCTAGCCCGGGCTGTAATTGGTGCACATCATAGCCGAAGCCGGTTCTTATGTTAAAGCTCATTTTCTTGAAATTAAGTATGCGTGGTTGCCTGTTAAACTCCGTTATGTCAGAGGAAAATAGGTGGTTTTTGGCAATTCACTTTATGGTATTTCTACGGTTGGGCTGCTCGTTTTTCTTTGCCTTTGTTGGTGTTGTCACCAACAAACTGGTTAGCGTTGGCTTCTGCTTGAAACGTAAAGGTCTTGTTGGTGATAACACCAACAAGGGCAGAAGTCCAACAAGGGCGAAGGATGGACGCACGTGCATTCAAAATGGAAACTTCTCCTTAAACCTGTTTTAGGCTTCTTTTTTCATAAACAGACCTAAAACAGAATTACATTTCTTCTAATACTTCTTTCAAATCTTCGCGGGTTTCTTGGCCGGGGGCGGCTTTGTAGATCATGGTGGAGCAATTGTCAGGCCGTAGCACTTCTTGAGCCTGCCGGAAAATTGCTTCTGGCGTAACGGCCTGCACTTTGGCGCCTTCTTCGTTGATGTGGTTGGGGTTGCCCATCAGCTTCCCGAAGGCCAGATTCATAGCTCGGTTCAGCAGTTCAATCTCAGAGAAGACAATGGAGGTTTCGGACTGGTTTTTTACTTTCTGTAGTTCCGTGTCAGACACGTGCGTTACCCTAAACTGTTCCACAATTTTCTCTATGGCCGTGTTGGCTACCTGCGGATCTACGCCCACGTTTAACTTGCCCTGAATAACCAGTAAACCGGGGTCCATAGAGCCGGTTACAAAAGCGCTGATAGAATTGAAAAGGTTCTGCCCTTTCACTAACTCATGGTATAATCTAGAAGACTCGCCGTGGCCTAAAATCTCGCTTAGCAAGTCCGTAGCGTAATAATCAGGGTGGCTGCGGCCGGGCATGTGGTAGGTTTTATAGAGCGCGGTGAGCGGCACTTCGGCTTCTACTTCCAAAAAGCGGGCTTCGGTCTGGCGCGGCTCTACGGGCAATTGGCGCTCGTATTTTTCGCCGCTGGCGATGGGGCCAAACCATTTCTCGGCTAGTTCTTGTGCGCGCGCCAAGGTTATTTTGCCAGCCACCACCAAAACAGCGTTGGCCGGGGAGTAATGCTTCTGGAAAAACGCTTTTACATCGTCCATCACGGCGTTCTCAATGTGGCTTACTTCTTTGCCGATGGTTGCCCATTTATACGGGTGCTGCTGGTACGCCAAGGGCCTAAGTTTTAGCCATACATCGCCGTAAGGCTGGTTTAAGTAATTCTGTTTAAACTCTTCTACCACCACTTTGCGCTGCACTTCTAAGCCATTGGGGCTAAAGGCCAAGCCCAACATGCGGTCAGATTCTAGCCAGAAACCGGTT
Organism: Cytophagales bacterium; assembly: GCA_038241905.1. Lineage (GTDB taxonomy): Bacteria > Bacteroidota > Bacteroidia > Cytophagales > Hymenobacteraceae > Nibribacter. The sequence goes on from JBBSSO010000159.1 coordinate 2,672, forward strand.
TCAACGTTTTCGGCGGGTAACGTGAGGTAATAGTTGGTGAGGTCTGGGCTAGTGAAGGCATTGTTTTCGCCGCCGGCTTGCTGCAAAGGGGCATCGTAATTGGGAATGTTCACGGACCCGCTGAACATGAGGTGCTCAAACAAATGAGCGAAGCCGGTGTGGGTTTCTGCCTCATCGCGGGAGCCCACATTATAAAGCACGTTCACTACCGCCAGCGGCGATGAAGGGTCTTCGTGGACAATGCATTGCAGGCCGTTGGCTAAGGTAAATTCTTTGAATTGGATCATGGTGCGCTAACAATCTTTTCTAATGCCGGAGAATGGCTTTACGAAGGTACGTAAACCAAAAGATATTTTTAAAACTCTCTTATAAGGAGTAAGGTTTGAAATGCCCTGTAATCTGGAGTTGATTTCGTGCTGCCCTTATTTGAAATCCGACGGTTAAACGGGTTTTCGGCCTGTTTTTCCAAAAGCAGGCTGAAAACAGTAGCGGTGTTTAGCATGGAATAAGAATCAACTTCCGCCCTTGTTGCCCTTGTTGGTGTTATCACCAACAAGCAGTTTGCCGGTAGTATCCATAGCAAGCAAAAGGTTTTGTTGGTGATAACACCAACAAAGGCAGGCAGCCTAACCCAGTAAGCGCAGAGTAACTCTCTGTTTTAGGCCTGTTTTTTAAAAAATAGGCCTAAAACAGCGCAATTGAAAAGAACCTTAGGTATATTTCCGCCACTATTGACTGCTCTTAACAACGCTTTCGCTTAAACGCGCAAACCATGAATTTTAACCGGAAAGACTATACCGACGACGACCTTCTAATGCTGTACCGCGGCATTCTGAAACCCCGCATGATTGAGGAAAAAATGCTGATTCTGCTCCGTCAAGGCAAAGTAAGCAAGTGGTTCTCAGGCATTGGCCAAGAAGCCATCTCAGTGGGCTCTACCTTGGCGCTAGATCCCGATGAATATATTTTGCCCTTGCACCGCAATTTGGGCGTGTTTACGTGTCGCCAAATTCCGCTGGACCGGCTTTTTGGCCAGTTTCAGGGCAAGCTGACCGGTTTTACCAAAGGCCGCGATCGCTCCTTTCACTTCGGCACCAATGAGCACCACGTTGTGGGCATGATCTCTCATTTGGGCCCCCAATTGGCCGTGGCCGATGGTATTGCCTTGGCAGATTTGCTGGAAAAGCGCGAGAAAGTAACCCTAGTGTACAGCGGTGACGGCGGCGCTAGCGAAGGCGATTTCCACGAGGCCCTCAACGTGGCTGCCGTGTGGGGTTTGCCCGTTATCTTCGTGATAGAAAACAACGGCTACGGCTTGTCAACGCCTAGTAATGAGCAGTTTAAATGCCAGTATTTTATTGACAAAGGCCCGGCTTACGGCATAGACGCCCTCCAGATTGACGGCAACAACGTGCTGGAAGTATATGACACCGTGCGCCAGGCGGCTTACAGCATCCGGAAAAATCCTCGGCCCATGCTTATTGAAGCCATGACGTTTAGAATGCGCGGCCATGAGGAAGCTTCTGGCACCAAGTACGTGCCCCAAGAACTTTTTGAGCGATGGAGTAAAAAAGACCCCGTAGATAATTTTGAGAAATACCTGCTGGATGAAAAAGTGCTGACCCCCAAACTGGTAGCATCCATCCGCGAAGAATTTAAAGAAGAAATTGAGCGCGGCCTAGAAATAGCGGGCGCCACGCCCATGCCCGTCGCAGATCCCAAAGAAGAAATTGCCGACATGTACCAGCCGTTTATCCAAACGGTTATGCAGCCCAAAGATAATGCCCGCACGGATAAACGCTTTGTAGACGCCATCTCAGACGGGTTGCGCCAAAGTTTAGAGCGCTATCCAGAATTGGTGATTATGGGCCAAGACATTGCCGAATACGGCGGTGTTTTTAAAATTACCGAAGGCTTTGTGGAGAAATTTGGCAAAGGCCGCATCCGCAACACGCCTCTCTGCGAATCTGCTATCATAGGCGTGGGGCTGGGTTTATCTATCAAGAAAAAGAAATCAGTAGTAGAAATGCAGTTTGCTGATTTTGTAACCTGCGGCTTTAACCAAATTGTAAATAACTTAGCCAAAACCCATTACCGCTGGGGCCAAAACGCCGATGTGGTGGTGCGCATGCCCACGGGCGCGGGCTCGGCCGCTGGCCCGTTCCACTCGCAAAGCAACGAAGCCTGGTTTTTCCACACGCCGGGCCTAAAAGTGGTGTATCCGTCTACGCCGTATGACGCCAAAGGCCTGCTGGCCGCCGCTATTGAAGACCCCAATCCGGTTATGTACTTTGAGCACAAATTGCTGTACCGGTCTATTTCTGAACCCATCCCCGACGATTATTATACCGTAGAGATTGGACGCGCCAAATTAGCTCAAGAGGGCGATGATTTCTCCATAATTACCTACGGTATGGGCGTGCACTGGGCCAAACAACTGCTAGAAACCATGCCAGACGTAAGCGCAGATGTGCTAGATTTACGCACCCTGCTGCCCTGGGACAAAGAAGCCGTTGCCAAAACCGTTGCCAAAACTGGCCGCGTAGTAGTCTTACATGAAGACACCATTACCGGTGGCATCGGCGCTGAGATTGCCGCTTGGATCTCTGAGAATTGCTTTGAGCAGTTAGACGGCCCCGTCGTTCGGGTGGGTGGCTTAGACACCGCCATTCCGTTTGCGCCACCGCTAGAGCAGGAATTTTTACCAGTAAAACGCTTGCGCGATAAAATAGAAGCACTGCTTCGCTTTTAAGAA
>JBBSSO010000160.1:0-5402 GCA_038241905.1 Cytophagales bacterium
CGTCTTGGTTGGTTCTGGTAATTACCGGAGCCATTGAATCAGAAGCTCCCCAAAACGCTTTGTAAAGGATTAAGACAAATAAAACAATCCCAAATGCCATCCAAACTTTTTTCATATTGTATCTTTTTAATGGGTACGTTCGCAAACCCGTAAGTGGTTGTCTGCCGATGTAAAATCCTTGCAAAAATCGTGTTTTAACCGTAAATTCGAAACTGAATTTTAGAGAACATTTTCATTTTGCTTATGTTCTAAGAGAAGTCAAAAATTTAATTATCCAGAGGCGAACAATAATATTTTTCAAACAAAAGAATCAATTTAGTTTCAAGTCTGCGCCTTTTGCTGCTCAAATATTACCCTTTAAAAAGCATCTTCTATTTTTCACACTAACCTACAATTAAAAAAACGTATGCAAAGCATAATCCGTTCACGGGCCTTGGTTCTATTACTTTTACTAACCTTGGTTTTTGCCTCGGCGGCGATGGCGGCCCCCACTATTTCCTACCGCCTGTCTATGCCAGAACCGCACACCCACTACTTTGAGGTGGAAATGAAATTATCTGGTTTTAAGCAGAAAAACCTAGATCTAACCATGCCGGTTTGGGCGCCGGGTTCTTACTTGGTCCGCGAATTCCCCAAAAATGTAGAAGCATTTGCTGCCACGGTTAACGGCCAAACGGTACCATCGTCTAAAATTGACAAGAATACCTGGCGCGTGGCCAGTGGGGGCAGAGACGTTACGGTTAAATACAAGGTTTACGCCTATGAAATTAGCGTACGAACCAGCTTTTTAGATGCCAGCCATGGCTATTTAAACGGCACCAGCATGTTTATGTACCCCGAAGGAAGTAAGAATTTACCTTCTACCTTAACCGTTATTCCGTTTAAAGGTTGGGAAAAAGTAAGCACCGGGCTGCCCAAAGTAGCCGGACAAAAATTCATGTATCGCGCTGAAAATTATGATGTTTTAGCAGACTCGCCCATCGAAATAGGAAACCATGAAGTGTTTTCATTTGAAAGCAACGGCGTACTGCATGAGGTGGCCATGTACGGACCGGGCAATTACGAGCCCGAAACTCTGATGGCTGACATGAAAAAGATTGCGGATGAGAGCGTTACTATCTTCGGCGAATTACCAGTTCCGTACTATCTATTCATTGTCCATAACCTGCCTAGCGGCGGGGGCGGCTTGGAACACCTCAATTCTACTACGTTGCAAACCACCCGCACCTCTTACGGCACAGAAAAAGGCTATCGCGGATTTTTAAGCCTAGTAGCGCACGAATACTTTCACCTCTGGAACATAAAACGCCTGCGGCCGATAGAATTGGGACCCTTTAATTATGATGGCGAAAATTACTCCCGCATGCTTTGGATGGCGGAGGGTTTTACCAGTTATTATGATGATTTATTGGTGCGCCGCACGGGCCTGATGTCAGAGCGGAATTACTTGGATATTATTGGAAGCAGCATTACCAGCGTAGAAAATGCGCCGGGCAACAAAGTTGTATCGGCGGCTGAGTCTAGCTTTAATGCTTGGATCAAACAGTACCGACCAGATGAAAACTCCTACAACTCACACCTTTCTTACTATAGCAAAGGCGCTTTAATTGGGCTTTTAATAGACATGGAAATCCGGAAAGCGACCAAGGGCGAACAAAACCTGGACCATCTTATGCGCTCGCTTTATCAAGTTTATTACAAAAAACAGCAGCGTGGGTTTACCGAAAAGGAATTCCAGAAAGGGGTGGAGAAGATGGTTGGAAGGTCGATGGAAGATTTCTTTCAAAAATACGTTTACAGCACTGAGACTCCCGATTACAACGCCTACTTGAACACCGTGGGCGTAGCGCTCACCGACTTAAACCAAAACCTATACGAGCCGCTGTTGGGCGCGGGCATTTCTACAACTTCCGGCAAATCTATGGTGACTAGCGTTACCCGGAACGGCAGCGCTTGGAACAGTGGTTTAAACGCAGGCGATGAAATTATCAGTGTGAACGGCTTTAGAGTTAGCGGAGACCTAAACGAAACTATTCCTTCTTACGCCGTAGGTGATGCTTTGGAAATGATCATCAGCCGAGGCGGACAACTGATGGGTTTGCGCATTGTGCTGCAGAAAAACGAAACCATCCGGCTACGCGCCGAAAAAATAAAAACCCCCACGGCTGCCCAGAAAGAAAACTACAACAACTGGCTGAAGGTAAAGTAAACGATAGAAATATTAACTAATAAGCTAAACAGAAGAGCCAAGGCAAATGCCTTGGCTCTTCTGTTTTCGGCCTGTTTTTACAAAAACAGGCCGAAAACAAGAAATTAAACTTTAAGAATCTTTCTTAGTCTCACAACCTATTCGCTTAAACCGGACCACTTACCAAGCATTTAAAGTTTTTTCTGATTGAATTGAAGAGATTTTCAAACCTTCTGTGAAAGGAATCGTGATTTAGTAGAAAATAGAATATTACAAAAAATATATAATTGTACGCTGGATGTTTCTTGCAATAAATCAGTATATTAGGGGTCCAATTAAAAATTATTTAATGTATAGAAATAGTCTAATATTTATAAATTTTATCCATTAAGCTATGGAGTTTCCTTTTGAAACGGATTATGTGAAAGTCTTCTTTCACGAAAGTACCGCCACAGCGTGGCTGGAATGGACCAGGCCTGTTAATGTTAAAGAATACCAAGAGGGTGTGAATGCCTTATTTGCTCTATTTAATGAAACAGGAGCAAGCAGGGGACTGATGGACATTTCGCGGCGCGGTTCTTTGGACCTAGATGCTGATTCCTGGGTCTTTAAAAAGCTCCAAAACACTCCGCAAAAAGATGCCACCGTTTTTCAGGTAGCTTTGGTGATGACGGAACAAAAATACCAAGAACTTATCCAGTGTTATTCGCCGCTGCAGTCGGGTGCTATTGATCAGGTTGTCAGAATAAATTATTTTACCAGCCAAAAAGAAGCCGAAGATTGGCTGGCAAACAGCGATTTGGTTTCTATATAAAAAGGAGCGCCCCGACGATGCGGGGCGCTCCTTTCACTGATGCAAAAGCCTGGAATTAATGCACCTCTAATAATTCCACATCAAAAACCAAGGTACTGTTTGGTCCAATATCTGCACCGGCGCCTCTTGGGCCGTAAGCTAAGTCGCCCGGAATAAAAAGTCTCCATTTATCGCCTTCCTTCATTAATTGCAGGGCTTCTGTCCAGCCTGAAATAACGCCGTTTACCGGAAAAGTAGCTGGCTCGCCGCGCTCATAAGAGCTGTCAAACACGGTGCCGTTGATGAGTGTTCCCTCATAATGCGTAGTTACTTTGGAGCTGGCCGTCGGCGTTTTGCCAGAGCCGCTTTGCAACACTTGGTACTGCAAGCCGCTGGCTAAAGTAGTTACACCTTCTTTCTCTTGGTTATTTTTTAAGAAAGCCTCGCCTTCTAGTTGGTTTTCGTCGCCAGATGCGCCCGAGCCAGCCTGCTGCTTCTCCTGCATCTGCATTTGCAACTGCATCATGGTGTTTTGGATTTCCTCGGGGCTCAACTTCGCGGCTACCCCGCCGATTGCATCTTGGAGTCCGGCCAGCAAAGCTTCAGGCGAAATGTCAATTCCTTGTTTTTGGAAGTTAGCGGCCATGTCTCGGCCAATGATGTAGCTGATTTTGTCTTTTAAGTTGTTCAATTCCATAGTGTTCTTTTTACGGCAAAGGTAGGGCTTAGGTGTTAATTAATGGCATAAAATGAAAAACCCCGCAAAAGCGGGGTTAAAAATGGGTAACATGTAACTTATAAGTAAAGGTGAATATCTTCCTCAGACATATCAAGGTTAAGCTCTTCGGAAGTAAACCACGCGGTAGCTAAAAAACCCAAAGCGCCAATAACAAGGAGGGAGGAAAGGGTAGAAAATGTTTTCATAGCCTGCTGCTTAGTTGGTGTATTATGGTAACGCACCGCTTTACTAGAAGGTTCAGCCTGCATTTAGAGCATGTTTAAATTTGTCTTTTGCGCTACAAACAGGCATCAAAAGAACCTGACTTTGCCTTTTTCTCTCACCATAGCGCTGCTATGTTGCTCAAAAAACGCTTCGTCAGAACCTCTCGCTTCCTGTATTCGCGGGCAAAATCAAAACTTAAACAAGCTCTTAGCCTGAGTTCTTGTTAAGGCATTTTGCTAGAAATTATTCTGAAAGCTGCTATTTCTGAACAAGAACTTTCATATTAGGAAGATGGAAAAAATTAGGCTGCTACAAATTAATCTGTCATCCTGAAAACGACCTTGCGGGCTAGCAGTAAAGTCATTTAAACACCGCTTTTTTTGGTCGGGCACAAGGTCCATTCAGGATGAAAAATTGTTTAATGTTAAATTTTCTATGATGTCGATTGTCACATAGAACCATTTTTCTGTTTTCGGCCTGTTTTTAGAAAAACAGGCCGAAAACAGAATTCAAGTCGCAAAGCAAGCTTACATATTCCGCCGGTACTGGCCGCCCACTTCAAACAAAGAATTGGTAATCTGACCCAGCGAGCAGTATTTGGCAGTTTCCATCAAGGCTTCAAAAATGTTCCCGTTGGTGATGGCAATATCCTGCAGTTGTTGCAACCGCGCTGGAGTACTATCCGCGTAGCGGGCGTGTAAATCTGCGAGCATGGCAATCTGGTACTGCTTTTCTCCCTCGGTTGCCCTAATAACTTCAGACGGAATAACGGTTGGCGAGCCTTGACTGCTCAGGAAAGTATTTACGCCAATAATGGGGTATTCTCCGGTATGCTTTAGCGTTTCATAATACAGGCTTTCTTCCTGAATTTTGCCGCGCTGGTACATTGTTTCCATTGCGCCTAACACGCCGCCGCGCTCCGTAATTCGGTCGAATTCTAGCAGTACAGCTTCTTCAACCAAATCAGTTAGTTCTTCAATAATAAATGAACCTTGCAGTGGATTTTCGTTTTTGGCCAAGCCCAATTCACGGTTAATAATTAGCTGAATAGCCATCGCGCGGCGCACACTGGCTTCGGTGGGAGTGGTGATGGCCTCGTCATACGCGTTGGTATGCAGGGAATTGCAGTTGTCGTAGATGGCATAGAGCGCCTGTAAGGTGGTCCGGATGTCGTTAAAATCAATTTCCTGCGCATGCAACGATCGGCCCGAAGTCTGGATATGATACTTGAGCATCTGCGCACGAGCATTGGCGCCGTATTTTAGTTTCATGGCTTTCGCCCAAATCCGGCGCGCCACGCGGCCAATCACCGCATACTCAGGGTCAATTCCGTTAGAGAAAAAGAAGCTCAGATTAGGCGCAAATGCGTTAATATCCATCCCCCGGCTCACATAATATTCCACAAAGGTAAACCCGTTGGAGAGTGTGAAAGCCAGTTGAGTAAGCGGGTTAGCGCCAGCTTCGGCGATGTGGTAACC
>JBBSSO010000161.1:0-5378 GCA_038241905.1 Cytophagales bacterium
CTACTTTCATGTTAAAATAGGCGTTGCTCATGGGTAAGGTTAAAAAGAACAGAGGCGGTTAATCTAAACTAAACTGTTTTTAAACCGGAAAGTTACGATATTTCAGTGGCAAAAAAGAACAGCAGGCTCAAAAACAACTGGGTGTTTGTTTTTGAATTAAGTACGGCTCATCTTGGGAGGACAGGGCGGTTTTTAGCATGTTTTATGGGAAAGAGGTTAAAAGTGATTTTATTGCTACTTCATCTTGCCCAACAGGTATTATTTTTTGAAAGATTTGCACAGATGTTATAAAGATTTTCTTTGAAATATGCTCCGTCTAAAGAAATTTTTTTGACCAAATTAGCTTAAAACCAAATTTGATTTTAAGATCAGAAACGCAAGAATACAATGCACGAAAACGTTAGGTTGCTTTTATTGTACTTGGCCATTTGTGCGGTAATCCTGATGCGGGTGGCGGTAGAAGATGATGGGTTTACCACGCCAGACTCAGTGCATTATATTGCGGCAGCAGAAACTATAAAAGAAGACTTAAGCTTTACTTACACCGTCAATGACAGAACGTTTTTTCTTTCACTTTGGCCTAGCGGTTATCCGGTTTTCATAGCACTCATAAAAAGTATTACTCCTTTATCTTACTTATGGAGTTCAAAACTTGTAAATCTGTTGTGGCTGGGATTTGGATTTTTACTTATCCGGAAATATTATCCAGTCAACCCAACTTTTATTGCGGTTATATTTTGCGCCAACTCCATGTTGGATATATTTTCCTACACATGGACAGAAGCTGGATTCACAGTTGGTCTCTTGTGGGTTAGCCTGTCAGGCTATAGATTGTACAAATCTAATTCATCTTACTCCTATCACATTTTTGAAATAGTTTTAGCTAGCTTACTCGCTTACTCCTACCGATATGTGGGTGGGTTTATCCTTTTTTTATTGGCCGCTTTAGCAGTTTTATCACTTTTAAATAAAAAATTTAAGGTTTTTTACTCCTTAAGCTTTGCCTCTTTACTATTAGCCTCTGGTATAGGCGCTTATTTTTGGTTTATCACCCAGGTAACTGGGCATTACTCAGGAGCAACTAGAATACCTCCAGATGAATCCTTCTCATTTTTAGTTACCAACTTGTCAATAGCGCAAGTCAATGAGTTTTTTTTGATAAGGAAATTAGATTTCGAGGCCGCAGAAAGGCTTTCCTTGGTCTTACTTGCTTTGCAAATAATTTTATTGATTTACGCAGCCGCTCAACTAGTTAAAGTCCGAGATTTTTGCGCCCGTCTTTCAGCCCGATCGTCAGATACCCTCCCTCTGTTTGTCTTCGCTACTGGCATCGCGTACTGGATGGTTGTGGTAGGTTTACGATTTTTTGTCATGAAATTTGATTTATTTGATTTTCGGATATTGGCACCGACTAGTTTTCTATGCCTAGTTTCAGTGCATATGTACCTAGCGGCCGAGCACCGGGCTCCGCTGCTGGCAAAAATCAAAATCCCCATCATGAGCATTTATCTGTTGGCGTTAGCTCACGGACTTTACAAAAAGAACCTCATCGATTTCATTCTTGCCCAAACGAAACAGCTATTTTAATTTTCCCTGTGGTAAAAATCAGCGACCATATAAAATTCATGATAAAAAAACCATTCGAGTCCTTCAACATTAACCCTATTTCCGGCCTGTTTTTTAAAAAAAAGCGGTAAACCGATGGAATTTCCTTTTTCTGTTTTCGGGTTGTTTTTCAAAAAACAGCCCGAAAACAGAAAAAGAAATCCGCAAAGTGATTAATCAAATTTAATGGACTTGACAGGATTAATGCGGGAAATCAAAAGCGTTGGCAACAATACGGACAGCAACGTTAAAACCAAGGTCAAGGCATTAATACCCAACCACATCTGCCAACTCCAGTAAATGGGCACCGTGTCCATGTAGTAGTTTTCTGGGTCTAGCGGAATGATGTGGAAATAATCTTGGGCGGCGCAAAAAGCAAAGGCCAGCAAGTTGCCGCCCAACAACCCAATAATGGTCAGACGCAAGCCACGGTGCAGGAAAATTCCTCTAATTTGATTGTTGGTCGCGCCCATGGCTTTTAAGGCGCCAATCATGTTGGTACGTTCCAGAATCATGATAAACAGCGTAGAAACCATGTTGAACGTGGCCACAAACATGATCAGAATTAGAAAGATGACCACGTTTCGCTTAAGCAGTTCCAGCCAGTCGAAAAGTTGGGCGTAGGTGTCGGTTATTTTTTCCAGCTGAAGGTCATAGTTCATTTTATCAAACACCTGGTACGCTACCGTGTCAATCTGGGTAAAATCTGTGAGCAGAATCTCGTACCCGCCTACCAGCGTATCAGCCCACTGGTTTAGGCTTCTAATTTGTTGCAAATCGCCTAGAACGTAAACGTTGTCAAATTCCTCCAGCCCGGTTTTAAAAATACCCGCCACTTCAAACCGGCGCATGCGCGGCGGGTTCTGGATAAAGTAAAACAGCACCCGGTCGCCTACCTTTAAACTAAGTTTATCGGCCATGAGCTGGCTCATCATAATCTGGTTAGAAGCCGCAGAATCATTAAACTCCATTACCCCGCCAGAAACTAGGTTTTGGGCCATCCCCCGGAAATCATAGGTAGAATCTACGCCTTTTAAAACCACACCCAGCACTTCCTCATCGGTTTTAATAATAGCTGTTTTGCGCGCAAAAGGCTGTAACTTGGCCACACCCGGAATAGAGGAATAATCGCCGAGACCAGTAGAAGTGCCCATCGGATAGCCTTCAAAGGAATTATTCGTGTCAAATTTGCTAATTTGCAGGTGGCCACCAAAACTGAAGATTTTCGCCTGAATTTCGTGGCGGAAACCTTCTAAGATAGCAAATGACACAATCATAATGGCAATGCCCAACCCTACGCTGAACTTTGCTATTTTTGTAACCGATGCCGTAAATGAATCTGAACGGGCGCCCGCCAATCGGCTGGCCATGTATTTGGAAAGGTTCACTTCTTTGTTTTTGTGCTTAAAGGTAACTAATATCTCATCTTAATTTAAACCTATGTTAACAACCATTTTCCGGAGTACCGCTTTCTGTTTCGTTCTGGCTGCCTGCCAAACCACTGCTCCCGCGCCCACCGCGGCTTCTCAACCAGCTAGCCCCATGCCATCTGGCACCAATACTACCAAGCTTGCTCCTGTGCAAACGGGCGCAGAACAGACGGCTTTGTACCTGCCGTATTTAAAAGGCAAACGCGTGGGCTTGGTCGTAAATCAAACCTCTACCATCGGCAAAACCCATTTAGCCGATACGTTATTGAGCCACGGCGTAAAAATCACGGTTATTTTTGCCCCAGAACATGGTTTTAGAGGCGATGCCGATGCCGGAGCCCACATTAGTAATTCTGTAGATACCAAAACTGGCCTGCCTATATTATCGCTGTACGGAAAAAATAAAAAACCATCGCCTGATTATTTAAAAAACGTAGACGTGGTTTTGTTTGACATCCAGGATGTAGGAGTGCGGTTTTATACCTACAGCAGCACCATGCATTACGTAATGGAAGCTTGCGCGGAACAGAATATACCCATGCTTTTGCTGGATCGGCCGAACCCCATCGGGTACCTAATTGACGGACCAGTTTTAGAAGAGAAATTTAAATCTTTTGTAGGGATGAACACCATTCCCATCTCTCATGGTCTAACGTTAGGCGAATATGCTAAGATGATTAACGGAGAAAAATGGCTAAAAAATGGCGTACAAGCCGAGGTGAAAATTATTCCGGTAAAAAATTATGACCGTAACCAATTTTATTCTTTGCCGGTTAAACCGTCTCCAAACTTACCCAACGACCAATCTATAAAGTTGTACCCATTCATTTGCTTATTTGAGGGTACTACCGTAAGCCAAGGCCGAGGCACCCATATGCCGTTCCAAGTAATTGGGGCGCCGTATTATCCTAACAAATCTTTCTCGTTTACGCCCGTTCCCATCCCAGGCATGTCTATGGAACCACCGCACAAAAACGAAGTTTGCTACGGAAAAGACCTTCGGAATCTAGAGTTGAAAGAGAATTTCACGCTCCAATATCTGCTCGATTTTTACCAGGCATCTGGTCAAAAAGAAAAGTTTTTCAATAACTTTTTCAAAAGCTTAGCAGGTACCGATGAATTGCAGAAACAGGTAATGGCTGGTAAAACAGAAGCGCAGATTCGTGCGTCATGGGAGCCGGGCTTAATAGCGTATAAGAAAATGCGCCAGCAATACCTCCTTTACCCAGACGCTAAATAGCATGCAGAAAGAAAATCTGCGCATTGTTTTTATGGGCACGCCAGACTTTGCAGTACCCGCTCTGGAGGCATTAATCCAGAGCGGGTTTGCCGTGGTGGCCGTGTTGACCGCTCCGGATAAACCCGCTGGCCGTGGGCTTAAAATGCTGTATTCGCCGGTAAAGGAAGCCGCTCTGCAGCATGATATTCCCGTTTTGCAGCCGACCAACCTAAAAGACCCGGCATTTCAGGAGGAATTAAAGTCTTATAAGGCTTCTTTACAGGTAATAGTCGCGTTCCGAATGTTGCCGGAAGCCGTTTGGAACATGCCGCCGCTGGGCTCACTAAATATTCATGGCTCACTGCTGCCCCATTACCGAGGCGCAGCTCCTATCAACTGGGCGCTCATCAACGGCGATACAGAAACCGGAGTCACCTCGTTTTTCCTTCGGCATGAGATTGACACCGGCGATATTATCCTTCAAAAGAAAGTTGCTATTGCTCCCGATGATAATTTTGGCTCGCTTTATGAAAAGTTGAAACATGCCGGAGCAGCGCTGCTGCTTGAAACGGTAGACGCAATAATGAAAGAGCGCACTAAGCCTTATCCGCAGCCACAAACGACGGAACCCCTCCGGATGGCTCCTAAAATTTTTAAGCAAACCTGTCAAATAGATATAAATCAGTCGGCTGAGAAAATCCACCATTTTGTGCGCGGACTTTCTCCCTATCCCGCCGCGTGGCTAGTGTTAGAAGGCAAAACATTTAAAATTTTTAAAGGCCAAGTCGATTACGCGGATGGTGTTCATTCTCCGGGCTCTTATGCTACGGATGGGAAGACGTTTCTGCATTTGCATGCTGGGCAAAGTACCACGTATGCAATTGAGGAACTCCAGATGGAAGGCAAGAAACGCATGACCATTTCAGAATTTTTAAGAGGATTCTCTTTTCAGCACGCCGTATGATAGCTTTAGTAGTAGCCATTTCAGAAAACCGGGTGATTGGCAAAGACAACCAACTTATCTGGCACTTGCCCGAAGACCTCAAGCATTTTAAGCGCCTCACGTTGGGCCATCCCATGATTATGGGCCGAAAAACATTTGAGGCCATTGGTAAACCATTGCC
>JBBSSO010000162.1:0-5366 GCA_038241905.1 Cytophagales bacterium
CTCGTAATTTTCTAAAAAGAGTAAAATTAGAACCCGGCGATTTACCACCAGTACTAGATGTGGAAGTGACCAACCATCAATCTGATGAAGAAATAGTGGCAGGCGTAGCGCGATGGCTAGAGATAGTTGAAAGTGAATATGACCTCAAGCCCATTATTTACACGAATTACGCTTTTTATGAAAAGCATTTAGCTGGCCATTTTGATGAATATCCGCTCTGGATCGCCCATTATAACCCGAAGAAAAGTTATCTGATTGATAAACGCAACTGGGTATTCTGGCAGCACACGGATAAAGGCAAACTGAAAGGCGTAAAAGGAGACTTGGACTTAAATGTTTTTAAAGGCACTCTGGAAGATCTTTACAACTTATGCTATGAACCTGAATAGTTCATACTCATGCATTTGGGTTTTAGGCCTGTTTTTTCGACAACAGGCATAAAACATAACTTCAAACAAAAAGCCCCGACAATACTGCCGGGGCTTTTCCAATATATACAGCAATTGCTGAGGGAATGAATGATTACATCATGCCACCCATGCCGCCCATGCCACCTGGCATGCCAGCACCAGCCGCACCGCCTTCTTCCAGCTCATCGGCAATTACACACTCAGTGGTAAGTAGGAGAGACGCAATAGAAGCGGCGTTCTCTAAAGCCAAACGAGTTACTTTGGTAGGGTCAATAATACCAGCGGCAAACATGTTCTCAAACTTGTCATCGCGAGCGTTGTAACCGTAGTCTGCTTTACCAGCTCTAACTTGGTTTACAATAACTGATCCTTCGCCACCGGCGTTAGAAACAATTGTTCTCAACGGAGCTTCTAAGGCCGTGCGAATAATCTGCACACCTGTTTTCTCGTCTTCGTTGCGAGTATCAACGCTGTCTAAACAATCAAGAGCTCTGATTAAGGCAACGCCTCCGCCAGCAACCACGCCTTCTTCAACGGCAGCACGCGTAGCGTGCAACGCATCATCAACGCGGTCTTTTTTCTCTTTCATCTCAACCTCAGTAGAAGCACCAATGTAAAGAATGGCTACACCACCAGAAAGTTTAGCTAAACGCTCTTGCAGTTTTTCTTTGTCATAGTCAGAAGTAGTTTTTTCTACTTGCGCTTTGATTTCATTCACACGAGCAACAATGGCGTCTTTCTCGCCTTTGCCATTCACAATGGTCGTGTTGTCTTTGTCGATGATAATACGCTCAGCCTGACCTAAATATTCAAGCGTTGCATTATCTAATTTGTATCCACGCTCTTCAGAAATAACAGTACCGCCGGTTAAAACGGCAATGTCTTCTAGCATAGCCTTTCTACGGTCACCGAAGCCAGGGGCTTTCACCGCGGCAATTTTAAGGGAACCACGTAGTTTGTTGACAACCAGCGTAGCGAGAGCTTCACCGTCAACATCTTCAGAAATAATTACCAAAGCTTTACCCGTCTGAACTACTTGCTCCAATACTGGAAGCAGTTCTTTCATGGTAGAAACTTTTTTGTCGTAGATTAAGATGTAAGCGTTTTCAAATTCTGCTTCCATCTTCTCTGGATTCGTCACGAAGTAGGGAGACAGGTAACCGCGGTCAAACTGCATTCCTTCCACCGTTTTAACTTCGGTTTCCGTGCCTTTGGCTTCTTCAACCGTAATAACGCCGTCTTTGCCTACTTTGTCCATGGCATCGGCAATCATTTGGCCAATTTCCACGTCGTTGTTAGCCGAGATGGTTCCTACTTGAGCTATTTCAGAAGAGTTCTCAATTTTTTTAGATTGCTCTTTTAAGTTAGCAACTACTTTTTGAACAGCTTTGTCAATTCCGCGCTTTAGGTCCATTGGGTTTGCACCAGCCGCTACGTTTTTAGAACCAGCCGCGTAAATGGCTTGGGCCAAAACGGTGGCAGTAGTAGTACCATCACCAGCAGAATCTGCGGTTTTAGAAGCTACTTCTTTAACCAATTGAGCACCCATGTTTTCTACGGGGTCTTTTAGTTCAATTTCTTTAGCAACGGTTACACCATCTTTGGTGATAGCAGGAGCTCCGAATTTTTTATCAATAATAACGTTGCGACCTTTGGGGCCCAAGGTTACTTTCACGGCGTTAGCCAGAGTATCCACGCCTTTTTTTATTTTGTTGCGCGCTTCAACATCGAAAGAAATAATTTTAGATGCCATATGTTCTTTTGTAGATTATGGTTAAAAAGGAAGTTAAAAAGAAGAATTATAGGACCGCCAGGATGTCAGATTCCCGCATGATCAGGTAATCAGCACCATCTAGCGTGATTTCAGTTCCTGCATACTTGCCGTAAAGCACTTGGTCGCCCACATTTAATTGTGACTTCACTAAAACGCCCTGATCAGAGATTTTACCTTCGCCCACGGCAACTACTTCGCCGCGCTGTGGTTTTTCTTTGGCAGTATCTGGGATAATGATACCCGACTTAGTTTTTTCTTCAGCCGCAGCAGGTAACACAATTACTCTGTCTGCCAATGGTTTTAGTTGTAAGGCCATAGGTTTGTTATAAGATTGATTTAAGTTTTACTGAAATGTGCAGACCTACTTGGTTGCAACGGTAGGGCAAGTAGCCATTCTTATGCCAAAGGCACTTTCCTGACAACTTGCCGCTTTTGTGGCGTTAACTCTGCCAAGTTTTCGTTTCGTCTGACAGCAAAGGAAATCCTTGCTTTTTCCCTGTCAGTTCCGGTAGGCCGTTATTTGTGTTTTAGGCCTGTTTTTGTAAAAACAGGCCTAAAACACAAACAAAAAAGTCCGGACCTGGTGGGTCCGGACTTTCCGAAAAGGGTTGAATATCAGTTTGAGATTAGTTAGCTGGTTCAGCCGGAGCAGGGGCTGTGGTTGGTGCTGCTTCTTCTTGTTGCGGAAGCGGGGCCTGCTGCGGTAACGCAGGAGCCACCGGAGAAGTACGTTGTTCGTTTACGCTGCGGTTATCTTCGTTTCCATCAGAAACTAACATGTGGGAAGAAAGGCTTAGAACCATAATGCCAATGGCGAAGCCCCACGTCAGTTTTTCCAGTAAATCGCCGGTCCGTTTTACGCCCATTAATTGACTGGTTCCGCCGCCACCAAATTGGCTAGACAATCCGCCGCCTTTGGAGTTTTGGGATAAGACCACCAAAATTAACAGCACGCAAAGGAAAAGAATGACGCAGATTAGAGCAATGTACATATCAGGGTTTGTTACTTAATTTTTCTATTTCTTGCGCAAAGTAACTCTTTTTTTCGGGATACTTTACTATCAGTTGATCATAAATTTTGAGCGCCTTTTTGATTTTTCCCTGCTTTACCATGATTTGTGCTAGGTTTTCAGAAACGAAGGTCTTTTTGTTCTTGGCGCCCTTCGCAGAAAGGTCTTCTTGTGGCTCATTGCTTTGCTGCGCATTGGCTAACGTTTTGCGGCGCGGCGTCGCTTTTAAGAATTGGTTGATGATGTCTAATTGAATATCCAGTTTGCCTAAAGCAGGTTTACTAGCTTCTGCGCCAATTAAATCGTGGCTTTTTACGTGCTCAATAATTAGCTCTGGCTGGAAAAACTGCGGCAGCGCAGTAGTCCATTCATCCTTTAATTGCAAGCTTTCGCCTAGCCGACTAGAGCTCATTCTGTATGCCAGGCTGTTTTGGGTATAAACGCTGGTTAAAGAATTTTCAGGGGCTTCAGAAGCTGGGTCGGAATGTGTATGTTTAGCTATCTGCAGCGTCGGGAAGGAGTAAGGCGCTTCTAATTGGAAAGTGGTATCAGCCGTTGATTCTTCACCTTCTTGAGGTATTTCAGGAGAAACAAGGACGTTTGGAGTATCTTCGGATGGGGCAATTTTAGAATCAGCTGATTCAATATTACCATGCAGCTGCTTTTCTTCTAGCGAGGAAACTACCTCAGAAAGAACTTCCTGTCGGGTTAAGTCAACGCCTTTTATAGGCAAAGAAAATGAAATCAGGCTGTTAATTTGAATCAGGTCCTGCAATTCGTCATCAGATTCAAGCCTAAGCGTAGGCACTTTTAATTTTTCAACTTCCTCCTCCCATGCCGCGGTTTTATCTGGCGTAAGGCTCTCTTCGTTTTGGCGAGCTACATCCGGAATTTCATCATCTTCCGAGGTAAAATTCAGACAAATCTCTTCTACAAATTCATCATTGGTTTTGACAGAATCTAGTTCGGGTACAACTTCCTCAATATCACTTACATCTGAAACTTTTGGTTCTGTTAAATATTGATTTTCGGACGTGGCAACATCTGTCTTATTACCATCATCCAAATCCAAATTAGTTAGATCTTCTGCTGAGGATTGGAGGTCTTCATCCTTAACCAACTCTGGCTCAAGTGTTTCATTTGGTCCGCTAAAATAATCTTGGGGTAAAGGTTCAGAAACTTCTTCCGGCACAGAATCTATTTCTGACGCATCTTGTAAGTCTTCATTATTAAGAAGAGTACCTTCTGATTCAGAAAGCGTAAAAGAATCAGAAGCGTTTTCGGCCTCTTTTTCAGAAAACGGGCCTAAAACAGCATTTTCTGGGTCGATGGAATCTTGTTTGGAAAGGGGTTCTGTCTCAGGAATTGGAACTGCTTGAACGGATTCCGTTTGGTAGACCAAGCGTTTCAGTAACAGCCGGTTAGACACGTGCGCCGCCGCTTTGCGTAACTTTTGATTAGACAGCATGCTGCCGCGGTCATGAGCGGCTTTCGCAAGTAGAACGTGGGCGGTTTGGCAGTACGGAAAAGACACCACCAGTTTCTCCAGGTCGTCTACGTCCTGGTCCTGGATGGGCGAAACTTGCCGTACAATTTTTAAAAAAGCCGCTTTGTTCATGTAAACTGGTTTCGCTTACCGCATAATTGGTAAGTCAAATTACTATTTCTCAAGGATATGGCAAACCGGACGTTCCAATCAACAAGTAAAAATTACCAATTAGCCACGGTTCTTGTAAAAACGCTGTATATAATCCTGTTAGAAATATTTCTTATCTCCGTTTTAGATATTTGGTTAATGTCTTGATTGGGCGGAAAATCAAAGAAGCTAGAGAAACTCTGATCAAAGTTGTTCACCGGATTTTTGGTGTCCGTATAATTAATCTGCACTACAATGGTAAGGCGGTTAGCGCCGGCTTGGTCTAAGACAACGGAGCTATTTCCCATCGGGACGTCATTGCGCTGGATGGCAGCCGGACTAAAAGAATAGCTCATGATTTGGCCTTCAATTTGCAAATCACCGGCTTGGGGCAAAACCCGGAGGGAGGTGTTTCTTTGGAAGTAATCCTTGAAATCTTCGGTCACAAACTGCTGTATGTCAGCGGGCCCTTGCCCAGACGGATTGCCGAAATTGGCAATAGAAATAGAATGAACGTCTGCTGCAATGCTAGTCCC
>JBBSSO010000163.1:0-5334 GCA_038241905.1 Cytophagales bacterium
ACGTCTTGGCGTTTCATGCGTGCCGTAACGGTGCTGTCTACAATAATAGTCCGGACCAAATCACCTACATCGGCGGTCTCGCCGCCCGTGCTATAAATCCCGATGCCGTTGTCGCGGAGCATTTGCAGAACTTCTTCAGTGCCGTTAATAATGGCGGCAATTACTTCCCCCGGAATCAGGTTTTTGTTTCTCCCGATGGTAGACGAAAGCAGAATATTTTCCGTCGCACCCACGCAAAGCAGGTCGTCGGTGTTCATCACGATGGCGTCTTGGGCAATGCCTTTCCAAACCGAGAGGTCGCCGGTTTCTTTCCAATACAGGTACGCCAAGGCAGATTTAGTACCCGCGCCGTCGGCGTGCATAATGGTACAGTAAGCCGGATCGCCGACCAGCAAATCTGGAATAATCTTGCAAAACGCCTGCGGATAAAGACCTTTGTCTATGTTCTGGATGGCGTTGTGAACATCTTCTTTAGACGCCGAAACGCCGCGCTGCAAATACCGGTTTTCCATGGTGAGGATTGATACGTGTAAAGCTGTTTTAGGCCTGTTTTTGGAAAAACAGGCCTAAAACGTCAATAGAAAATTTCTTTATTTAGCGTATGGCGCCAAACGTTCCAGAGCAGCAGTAATGCGCTGCTCGGTTTCGTTTTTCCCGATGATTTCAATAATAGCCATCAAGTCTGGGCCTGCTTCTACGCCGGTCAAAGCAATTCTGAGCGCCTGCATTACCTGGCCAATCTTTAAACCGTTGCGCTCTAAAATCTGCAACAACAGCGTTTTTACATTATCGGCGGTAAATTCTGGTAAGGAGTCTAGCTCGTTCTTGAATTGTAAGAATACATCGGCGGCTGCCGCAGACCATTTCTTGGCTGCTACTTGCTCATTGTATTCGGTGGGGGCTTCAAAGAAATAAACGGCTTCTTTCCAGAAATCCTGCGGAAACGTGACGCGCTCTTTCATGAGGCCCACAATTTTTTCGGCGCGCTCTTCAGAACAAGCAATACCATCGGGCAGGGCCTCTAACAAATACTGGGCAAGTTCTGCGTCTGGCTTGGCGCGAAGGTATTGCTCATTGTACCAGCGGGCTTTCTGGATGTCAAAGCGGGTGCCCGACTTGCCGATGCGCTCAATGCTAAAGGCCTCCACCAGTTCATCCATGCTAAATATTTCTTGCTGCGTGCCGGGGTTCCACCCTAGAAAAGCCAAAAAGTTAACAAAGCCGTCCGGTAAGTAACCGGCCTCGCGGTAGCCGCTAGATTTCTCGGCGGTTGCTGGGTCCGTCCAATTTAGCGGAAACACCGGGAAACCTAATTTATCGCCATCGCGCTTGCTTAGTTTGCCGTTTCCATCGGGCTTTAATAATAAAGGCAGGTGGGCAAACTCAGGCATGGTGTCTTCCCAACCCAAATAGCGGTACAGCAAAACGTGCAGAGGAGCGCTGGGCAGCCATTCTTCGCCTCTAATAACGTGCGTAATTCCCATTAAATGGTCATCCACAATGTTGGCCAAATGGTAGGTGGGCATGCCGTCTGACTTCATGAGAACTTTGTCATCAATGGCCGACGAATGCACCAAAACCCAGCCCCTAATCATGTCTTTTAGCCGAATTTCTTCTTTGCGGGGCACTTTTAACCGAATCACATACGGCTCGCCGCTGTCTAATCTCCGCTTCACCTCGTCCTCGGGCAAGGTAAGCGAGTTGCTCATGGTGGCGCGGGTAATGGCGTTGTATTGTGGCGTGGCAACTTTGGCAGCTTTCAAGCGATCGCGCATTTCATCTAGCTCGGCGGCGGTGTCAAAAGCGTAATAGGCGTGACCATCGGCTACCAATTTAAGCGCGTAGTCTAGGTATATGGGCTTGCGTTCTGACTGCCGATAAGGCGCGTGCGGACCGCCGTGTACGGGGCTTTCGTCTAGCTCAATGCCGCACCAAGCCAGGCTGTCAAAGATATATTGCTCGGCGCCGGGCACAAAACGTGTTTGGTCCGTATCTTCTATCCGAAGCAGCATTTTGCCGCCCATTTTCTTAGCAAACAGGTAATTATATACGGCGGTGCGCACGCCGCCAATGTGCAAAGCCCCAGTGGGACTGGGGGCGAAACGCACTCTAACTTCTCTAGCCATGTGGTTGTGTTTTAAAGCAAGGCGCAAAAGTACGTTTTTCCAAGGCGTTGGTAAAGCTTTTGAGCGTAAATCCTTGCCAGCGTGCTTTCTAAAGATGGTGGCTTGCTTCTTTCGGCCTCGCGGCCGATGGTTAGGCCCAAAAACCAAGATTTTGCGGCTGTTTTAGAAACTCTGCGCTGCGCTGCATTTTTATTATTAATTTGCACCAATGCTAAAACAAAAGCTGTGCGAGGGTTGGAGTGTAACCAAGGAAGTTTTTCTTGATTTCTTAGATAATAACTCCTTCCAAAAAGGCGCGGCGCTGGCGTATTACACCATTTTTGCGCTGCCGCCCATCCTCATTATCATGATTAACATTGCGGGCTCCGTATTCAGCCGCGAGGCTGTGCGCGGACAAGTGTACACACAACTGCGCGATTTAATAGGCAGTTCTGGCGCCGCCGATATCCAGAAAATGGTGGAAAACATTAACCAGTCCGCCGATTTTACTTGGGCCACCATTATTGGCGTTTTTACGCTTTTGGTGGGCGCTACGGGCGTTTTTATCTCGTTGCAAGAGTCGCTAAACCAGATTTGGGGCGTAAAACCCAAACCGCGCAATGAATACGTAAAGTTGATTTTAGACCGGCTCTTGTCCTTCGCCATGATTATGGCAATTGTGTTTTTGCTGTTGGTAAGTTTGCTGGTGCACGCGGCGCTGGTAGCGGTAAATTCTTTCCTCGTTGACCGCATTGACGAGGCTTGGCTGCAGGTATCGCAGTTGGTTAATTTGGTGGTTTCTATGGGCGTGGTTACGTTTCTGTTTGCCCTTATCTACAAATTTCTGCCCGATGCCAAGATTAAATGGTCTGATGTGTGGGTGGGCTCTCTGGTAACCGCCTTGCTCTTTACGTTGGGTAAATCTTTGATTGGGTTATACTTGGGTAATAGTAATTTTTCTGGTATTTACGGCGCGGCGGGCTCCGTAATTGTCATCCTGACGTGGGTATTTTACACCTCGCAGATTATCTTTTTGGGCGCGCAGTTCACGCTGGTTTACGCCCGCCGGTACGGCACCAACATTTACCCAGCTGAGTACGCCGTGCGTGTGGTAAACCACGAAGAAGAAGTGGGCAAATCGGCGGTCAACGCAGAACCCGGCCCCAACGAGGCCATCGCCAATGGCGAGAACGAGCCTGAAAAGCCATCGGCAGCCAAGAAATAAATTTTCTGGAAAGCTGTTTTAGGCTTGTTTTTCGAAAAACAGGCCTAAAACAGCTCTTAGATTATTCTGATTTATTCCATTTGCCCAGGTGTACCAGTTCTGCCAGCGGCTTCCGACTACTTTTTACTTTTTCGCGTTGCGCTAATGGTTCCGGCAGCAAATTTGGATCGGCCACGTGGCCTACTACTGCCATGGCAATGGGTTGGAAATCCATCGGCACGGCCAGTAAATCATTGGCTTTTTCTGCGGTAAAACCCGCCATCTGGTGCACGTGCAAACCCAAAGACGTGGCTTGCAAAACCAATTGCCCCATGGCCAAACCGGTATCATACAAATGACCTGCCTGCGGTTTTCCGGTTTCTTCGCTAACGCTCCGCGAGAAAATTACCATGATAAAAGGCGCATCCTTGGCCCAAATAGCGTTTTCTTTCACCAACAAACTAACCAATTTCTCAAATAGCGCGGGCTGCTCTTTGGTGGCGTACACAAAGCGCCATGGCTGGCGATTGCTCGCCGATGGTGCCCACCGGGCCGCTTGAAAAAGGCTTTCAATTTCAGCCTCGGTTAGCAATGTAGGCTCAAAAGACCTCGGGCTCCAGCGGCGGCGCAGTAGGTTATGTATATTCTCTTGTGCTTCGCGATGCTCCATTTTTAAAGGGTTTTAGCGCTGTGGCAACGCTGAGGTTTCAAATTTTGCTAGAAATAATACAGTCGGCCGAAGACAAAATGGGGCCGCTCAGTTTTCTGTTTTAGGCCTGTTTTTCCAAAAACAGGCCTAAAACAGAAAACCGTTACCGCGATATTTGCTGTCAGAAATCCTTACTCCGCTACCGCGATGCAGGAGATTTCTACGTTCACGTCTTTGGGCAGGCGGCTCACTTCTACGGTTTCGCGGGCAGGCGGATTGCTCCCAAAATAACTTCCGTATACTTCGTTGATGGCGCCAAAGTTGCCCAAGTCCTTCACAAAAATGCTGCACTTAACTACGTTAGAAAAGTCCATGCCGGCTTCTTTTAGAACGTGTTGCAGGTTTTTCATTACTTGGTGCGTTTCGGCCTGAATGTCATCTTGAACCAGTTTGCCGGTGGCCTCATCAATGGGAATCTGGCCCGATACATATAGGGTGTTGCCGGCCAAAACGGCCTGACTGTACGGCCCAATGGGGGCCGGTGCTTGCTTGCTTTCTATAATTTTGGTTGCCATGCGAAAGGGGTTTAATCTGTATCTTTACAAGCTAAAGGTACAGAAATTATGAACACATTGGTATTAGTCACGCCGGAGCAGGAAGCAGAATTCAGCCTTAAATTCCCGAACCGGGCGTATATTTTCATTCAAGATCCGGCCGGTTTAGAAGCGTTGTTGCCCCAGGCGTTCTTGGTTTTTGATTTCCTGCTGCACGAGCAACCTGAGCGCCTAACGCAATACAACAACGCTGGGCGCGGCCAGAAACTGATTGTATTTTGCAACGCCCCCAAACTGCAACTGGCCGCGCTAGCCGCCGCGCACGGCCCGGTCAACTTTCATTTATGCGGCGTCAATGCCCTGCCCACGTTTTTTAACCGTGAGGTGATGGAAGTGAGCGTGCTCCGCCAAGATTCTACCCGAGAGGTAGACAAAACGTTTGTGTTTCTGGGCACTTTGTATGAGCTGGTTCAAGACCGGGTGGGCATGGTTACGCCGCGCGTTATTTGCATGATTATTAACGAGGCCTGCTTTACCTTACAGGAAGGCACCGCCACCCAAGAAGATATTGACCAAAGCATGAAACTGGGCACCAACTATCCGTTCGGGCCGTTTGAGTGGGCCAATAAAATTGGGATAAAGAACGTGTACGAACTGCTAGAAGCCGTTTACGAAGACACCAAAGACGAGCGCTACAAAATCTGCCCCCTCCTAAAAACCAAATACCTAAAAGGCGAGAATTTTTAAAAGAATGCTTACCCATTAGGTTTCACGCATATTTACCCCGTACGGGCGTATCGCATACGCCCATTCACCAAATAC
>JBBSSO010000164.1:0-5286 GCA_038241905.1 Cytophagales bacterium
AAACCCGGTGTACACCAAATAGCACAAAAATACCGCGAAGATAAAGGCCACAATCTGGTTTTCAGTGAGAGAAGACGCAAAAACGCCCATGGCTACAAAAACGGCTGCCAGCAAAGCCAAGCCCAAATAAGAGCCCGCCACCGCCGCCGAATCTATGTTCCCCACCGGATCACCGAGTAAATAAACGCTCACGTAATACAGCAACGTAGGCAGCAAGGCAAACAAGGCCAGCAACAGGCAGGCAAAATACTTGCCCAGCAGCAATTGGGTATCGGTGAGGGGTTTGGTGAGCAGCAATTCCATGGTGCCGCCTTTGCGCTCCTCCGAGAAGGTGCGCATGGTTATGGCCGGAATCAGAAATAGAAACAGCCAAGGCGCCAGCGTAAACACACTTTGCAAATCGGCGTAGCCGTAGTCGAGCACACTGCTATCTGGGAAAACCCACATAAACAGGCCCGTAGCCACCAAAAATACCCCCATCACAATATAGCCGATGAGGGAATTAAGGTAGGAATTGAATTCTTTAGAAAGGATCGCGAACATTGTCCGTTTTTGTTTTTGATTAATCGTTGATCAGTATATTTTCTTTTTTAGCATTTCCTGTTTTAGGGCTGTTTTTCTTAAAACAGGCCTAAAACAGCTTTTCTTATTTGCCGCTTTTGGTTAAACCTAAAACAGTTTCTGCCCTTGTTGGTGTTATCACCAACAAGCACAAAGGTTTATCCAACTAATACGTCTGTCCACGTTTTCTTTTTACGTTTGCTAAGCATAACCCAAGCATCAGCAGCATGAGCCTTGACTAATTGGAGGCGGTATCTGCTTGTTGGTGATAACACCAACAAGGGCTGGAGATATGAAGGGCTGGTTTTTTTTAAAGTTGTTCAATTTTCATCTTGCCTGATTATACTCTGTCGTGTCATTTTAAAAAGATTGTAAGTTGACTAAAAAAGAAAACTAATTCCTGTTTTAGGCCTCTTTTTCTTAAAACAGGCCTAAAAAAGCTTTTCTATATACCGCTTTTAGTTAAATTCGTGTTAGCATTATCACCTACGTGGATTTTCGCCCTTGTTGGTGTTATCACCAACAAGCCCAAAGATGTATCCAAATAATATGTTTGTCCACGTTTACTTTTAATGTTTTCTAAGCATAATCATGACCCTGGATTAATTGGAATCAAAATCTGCTTTTTGGTGATAACACCAACAAGGGCTGGCGGTATGAAGAGCTGGATTTTTTTAATGTTGATTCAATTTTCATCATGCCTGATTATACTCTGTCGTATCATTTTAAAAAGATTTTTGTAAGCTGACTAAAAAAGAAAACTAATTCCTGTTTCAGGCCTCTTTTTCTTAAAACAAGCCTAAAACAGCTTTTCTATTTACCGCTTTTAGTTAAATTCTTGTTAGCATTATGCCCTTGTTGGTGTTATCACCAACAAGCCCAAAGGTGTATCCAACTAATCTGTCTGACCACTTTTACTTTTTACGTTTGCTAATCATAACCCAAGCAGCAGAAGCATGAACCTTAATTAATTGGAGGCGGTTTCTGCTTGTTGGTGATAACACCAACAAGGGCTAAGGGCTAAGGGCTGGCATTTTTCATCTGCCAGATTAAAATCTGCAGGAATTCTTGCAGAATGTAAGTATAAAAAACCCATTCCTGTTTTAGGCCTCTTTTTCTTAAAATAGGCCTAAAACTGGATTATCTATTTGCCACTTTTGGTTAAATCCTGGAACAGTTTCTCTAAAGAATTCTCTTCTTGCTGCAATCCCACCAAAGGCCAGCCGTGGTCGCTGGCTAACCGAAAAATGGCCGAACGTAAATCTGTTTTGCCTTCGGCGATGATTCTGTATTTTAAGGCTCCAGCGGGTTCCACACGTTGAACGCCTGGCAAGGAAAGTAAAGGCTCTGGGTTTACTTCGGCTTCAAATTCTGCCAAGATGCGCGTTTCCTTACGGCCCAGCTTTTGCAAATTGGCCACGGGACTATCCGCGACAAGTTTGCCTTGGTTAATGATTAAAACCCGGTCACATAACGCGCTTACTTCCTGCATAATATGCGTAGAAAACAATACCGTTTTGGCCTGCCCCACATCCTTGATTAATTGCCTGATCTCCACAATCTGGTTGGGGTCTAGGCCAGTGGTGGGTTCATCTAGAATTAAAACCTGCGGATCATGAATCAACGCCTGAGCCAAACCAACCCGCTGCCGATACCCTTTAGATAAAGCGCCAATTTTTTTGTGCCGCTCGCGGTTAAGCCCACAAAGGCTGATCATTTCCCCAATCCGGTTTTGCAGGTGGCTGCCGCCTAGGCCGTGCAGTTGGCCCACAAATTCGAGATATTCGCGCACGTACATATCTAGGTAAAGCGGGTTATGCTCGGGCAAATAACCAACCAAACGGCGTACTTGCGTGGGCTCGTCTAGCACGTCATGGCCATTCACCAGTACCGTGCCGCTGCTGGGCGGCAAAAAGCAGGTCGCAATTTTCATAGTCGTGGATTTACCGGCGCCGTTGGGGCCCAGAAAACCCACAATTTCGCCGCTGCTCACAGTAAATGATACGTTGTTTACTGCCGCTTGCGCGCCGTACAGCTTGGTGAGGTTTTTAATTTCAATTCCCATTCAGGCCGGGGTTAAGCTTTCTTTTTCATCGGCCCACGGGGCATTAAAGGGCGCACCTCAATGTCTACGTGGTGGTAATTGGGCGGCGATTGCAACACGTGCAAAATTGTGGAGGAAATATCCTCGGCCTTCATCATGTGTTCAGGGGCGGTGCCTCCACCTTCCATGCCGTCAAAAAAATGGGTATCAGTAGAGCCTGGGTAGATGCACGTCACTTTAATGCCGTAATTTCTTACTTCTTTAAACAAGGCGTGCGACAGACCGCGCACCGCAAACTTGGTGGCGCAGTAGCCACTCATATTTTCAATGCCGGTTAACCCCGCGATGGAGGAAATATTTATGATATGGCCTTCCTGCTGCTTTTTCATCTGCGGAATTACCAACCTGCTACAGTAGAAAATGCCGTTCACGTTGGTGTCCATCATGGTAAGCCAATCTTTGGGAGCCATGGTGTCTAGCGCGCCCTGAATGCCCAAACCGGCGTTGTTGATGAGCACGTAAATATTTTGCCGCAGCCGTTCTACCGTTTGCTCGTAGGCGGTCATTACGGAATATTCATGCTGCACATCGCATTCAAAAAAGTGAAAATCTGGGTGCGATATTTTAGGGCGACTCCGGCTCCAGCTAACCACGGTGGCGCCTTGCTCTAACAGCAGTTTAGCGGCCGCCAATCCAATGCCGCTGCTAGCGCCCGTAATCACCACTACTTTTCCTTCTAATTCCATATCAATGAATTTATTCAAATTTAAGCAAAACCCAGACACTGCTCGCAATTGTATCTTTTTAGAATGTGTTTTCGGCCTGTTTTTCAGAAAACAGGCCGAAAACAGGCTTGCGTAATTTTAATTTCTGACCGCATTTGAAGTGCACTTGGCTCACAACAGACTTCTTTAAATTTCCATCGGCTTAAAATATTTTTATAAAAAATTCTCATTACGTATTTAATAATTCCTTCTCAAAAATATTAAAGATCACCTAACTGCGGCCGTAAAAGCAGCTCTTCTATCACAGTATTTTTGGATAAGCTGTTCGCGTTAAAAATGGCTGATGCCACGTCTTCTGGTTTCATAAACCGCTCTTTGGGCAGATCCACGCCTTCCCAACTGGCCGTAAAGGTGGCGCCGGGCAACACAGCAGTTACCCGAATGTTGTACTCTTTTAATTCCTCGCGCAGCACGCGGGTCATGCCGTAAAGGGCGTGCTTGGCAATGCAATAAGAACCCCCGTTGGTATAAGCCGTAATACTAGCCGTGGAGCAAATGGTAAAAATATGGCCGTCGCGGCGCTTTATCATGTCGGGCACAAGGCCTTTGGTGAGGTCATATGCGCTGTATAGGTTGGTATTAATCATTTCGCGGAGAACCGTGGTGCTTTCTTCGTGGATGGTACCCGGAATAAAAAAACCGGCGTTGTGCACCAATACGTCTATCTTTACTTTCTGCGATTGAATGTAAGAAATAAAACGCGCCATTTCTTCTGGTTCACTTACATCAGCGGCCAAGTAATAGACTTTCGTGAAAGTGAATTTTTCTTCTAGGTCTAGTTTCAGTTTTTGCAGGTCTTTCTCGTGCCGCGAGCAGGTGATAATATGAAAGCCCTCGGCCGCGAAACGGTCAACAATTGCGCGGCCAATTCCTTTGGTGCCGCCCGTTACCACTATATATTTTTGCATGATGTGGATGTTTTTTCTTTTTTCAACGTAATATAGGCATTTGAAACTAAGAATGGTGTGCTAGGCCAAGCATGCAGCCACCCAAAATTACCGCCATCTTACCAACATCCATGAAAACTTTCGGAGCTTTCCTGCTTTTTTTATTTAACGCTTTCAAACGAAGCGAGTCGCCAAGTATTTTATTTAAACGCACCATTGACGAGGCCATCCTCATCGGGATTAACTCCATCTTTATTGTGGCGGTTGTTTCTACTTTTATTGGAGCCGTTACCTGCGTTCAAATTTCATACAACCTCTCTAGCGCCTTTATTCCGCCTTCTACCATCGGGTTTATGGTCCGGGAGATGACCATTTTGGAGCTTGCTCCTACCATTACCTGTATTGTGCTGGCCGGCAAAGTGGGGTCTAGCATTGCAGGCGGCTTGGGCACCATGCAGATTACCGAGCAAGTAGACGCACTGGAAGTAATGGGCATAAACCCCCATTCTTACCTGGTAACGCCTAAGATTTTCGCCTCCCTGATAGTTTTTCCAATGCTAGTAATTATTGCTATGTTTCTTTCCATTTTGGGCGGTTACGTGGCGGGATCTTTATCTGGAGCGCTGTCTGGCGAGGAATATATTATCGGCCTTCGGACTGATTTTGTGCCTTACAACATTTTGTTTGCCATTATTAAATCTGTTGTCTTTGCGTTTCTTATTTCCACCATTTCATCGTACAAGGGGTTTAACACCAGGGGCGGCGCGCTAGAAGTTGGCGAGGCCAGTACCAGCGCCGTAACCAACAGCGTTATTGCCATCTTGATTGCCGACTTTGTCTGCGCCCAGATTCTACTTTAATTAAGCGCTAAAACCACCAGCGAACAACCGGCTTTTTTTTCAGTGCTTTACTATGATTGAAATTCACAACATCCATAAATCCTTCGGCGATAAAAAAGTACTGGACAGTATTTCTGGCGTTTTTGAATCGGGGAAGATGAACATGCTGC
>JBBSSO010000165.1:0-5274 GCA_038241905.1 Cytophagales bacterium
AAGATACACGTTACCAAGCAGAACGCCACCTGATTTTACGCACAGATGCGTTTATGACCTATTTTTCTGAAAACACCCCAAAACCATGACTGCACCTAGATTTTTTAAAGTAAGCGGAAACATAATTGACGTTCTGAACCAGGAAATCTACCCCGGCACGCTGGAAATGGCGGACGGGCAAATAACCAAAATCACGCGCGAAGCCGTTACCGAAACCCATTATATTTTACCCGGTTTTGTTGATGCCCACGTGCACGTGGAGAGTTCTATGTTGGTGCCTTCTGAGTTTGCGCGCCTGGCCGTGCCGCACGGCACCGTAGCCACCGTGTCTGACCCACATGAGATTGGCAACGTGCTAGGCCTAAAAGGCGTGGAGTATATGTTGGACAACGCCAAAAACGTGCCTTTTAAGTTTTTCTTTGGAGCTCCGTCTTGCGTGCCGGCCACGCCATTTGAAACAGCGGGCGCCACCATTAGTCCCGAAGATATTGAGGAGCTTTTCCTTCGACCGGAGGTCAAATACTTGGCTGAAGTGATGAACTGGCCCGGCGTTTTAAACGGAGACGCTGAGCTGATGCAGAAAATTACGCTAGCCCATAAGTTTGACAAGCAGGTGGACGGCCACGCGCCGGGCCTGCGCGGTGAGCAGGCCATTGCTTACGCCGCCGCTGGCATTACCACAGACCATGAATGCTTTACCGCCGAAGAAGCCCGCGACAAACTGGCCGCTGGCATGAAAATTTTGATCAGGGAAGGCAGCGCAGCTAAGAATTTTGAGGCCTTAATTGAGTTGCTGGCTGAATTTCCGGATAAAATTATGTTCTGTTCCGATGATAAGCACCCCGATAATTTGGTGGAAAGCCACATTAATGAACTGGTAAAACGCGCCTTGGCCAAGGGGCATGATTTGTTCCATGTGCTGCGGGCGGCGTGCGTAAATCCGGTGCTCCATTACAAACTGGAGGTGGGCCTGCTTCAAGAAAAAGACCCCGCCGATTTTATCCTGATTGACAATCTAGAGGACTTCAACATCTTAAGAACTTACATAAATGGCAAGCTGGTGGCGCAAAACGGAAAAACGCTAATTGCTTTTTCGCCGAGCCAGATTATCAATAATTTTAACACGGAGTTAAAGACGGTGGAGCAGTTTTTCTTGCCTGCTACCTCCGCCACCAAAGTAAAAGTGATTGAACCGTATGACGGGCAATTGATAACCGGAGTGCTGCACCTGCCCGCTCTTATAAAAGACGGCAACGTGGTTAGTGATCTGGCCCAGGATGTACTAAAAATGACTGTGGTAAACCGCTACCAGAACGCTGAACCTGCTTTGGCTTTTATCAAAAATTTTGGCTTGCAAAATGGGGCAATTGCTTCTAGCGTGGGCCATGACTCGCATAATATCATCGCCGTAGGCGTAGACGATGAAAGCATTTGCCGCGCGGTAAACCTACTCATTAAAGCCAAAGGAGGCATCTCTGCCGTGTATGGCGAGGTGGAAGAAATGCTGCCTTTGCCAGTAGCGGGCATTATGAGCGCCGAAGATGGGTATTGGGTGGCTGAGCAATACGCCAAGCTAGACCGCACGGCCAAAGAAATGGGCAGCCAACTTAATTCGCCTTTCATGACGCTGTCTTTCATGGCGCTCCTGGTAATTCCGACGCTTAAATTATCTGACAAAGGTTTGTTTGACGGACAGCGGTTTCAGTTTGTAGACGTATTGGAATAGAAGCATAAAGCTGTTTTAGGCCTGTTTTTGGAAAAACAGGCCTAAAACAGCTTTTCTTTGCCATGCCGCAGTCCAGTTTTTTACCCGTGCTGGCATTTGGCTTAATTTGCATTAAATTAATATTGCCTTGGTCACAGAAATCCTCCTTTTTGGTATTGGTGTTCTGGTCAGCTGTTTCGGGACGTTGGTGGGTTTTGGGGGCGGGGTGTTTCTAGTGCCCATTCTAATTATCTTTTTCCAGTTTCCTATAGAGTTGGCCATCGGCTCTGCCATGTGCGCGCTGCTGCCGTCTTCGCTAATCTCCTCCATATTTAACTACCGCGATAAAAGCATTGATTACGTGGTGGCGTCTTTGTTGCAATTGCCGGCCATGGTGGGTACCGTGGTGGGAGCTTTTTTGGTTGCTTACATTCCGGTGCTGCAAATGCAGGCGTTTTTTGCCTTCTTCGTCATCACCACGGGGGTGTATATTTTGGCTACCTATCAAAAGAAACAGAAGCGCAAACAGGGCATGATGTACCGCATTAACCGCATGCCCACGTCTTTTATCCGGAAGTTTCACAACAAGCACAAGGCCTACCGGCTCAACGGTGGACTCATGGCTTTTCTGGGACTTTGTACTGGCACTATAGCGGGTTTATTCGGGATTGGGGGGGGCTTTTTGCAAACGCCTATTATGATTCGGGCGTTTAAAATCCCGTCTCAAATTGCCATTTCCACCTCGCTTTTTATCTTGCTGGTCACCAGTTTAACTGGCATTTCTTCGCATTATTGGCTGGGCCACATTGACTGGAGCAAGAGTTTGCCCCTCATGTTGTCTTTCGCGGTGGGCGCTTTGCTAGGCAAAGCCATCCGAAAACGCAAAACCAGCAACCAGAAATCTTCTGAAAAAATGATTGGATTCGGCCTCATACTGGCGGGCGCCAGCGTGTTGGTGCATATCTTTCTGAAGTACGAATTTTGAGGTTAATTCAAAATATTTTTTGGCTGTGGTTTAACATGCATGATGAATAATTTTGCTAAAAACAGCTTTAGCGAACCATGTGGATATTTTTAAATCTCACTGGCCTTAAAGTCCTCTAAAATTACTAAACCAGCGATCCACAAAGAAGGCAGACAAGTGAATTTTGATATTTTTAGCCTTGATAATCAGCAAATTAAAACTACCATACTTTAACCCACAGCCAATAAAATACTTATACGTCCATAGTGTGTAACATCAGTAAACCATTACAAAAATAGGGCAGCCTTTGGTGCACTGGGGTACGCCAAAGACTGCCCTATTGTATTATCTCTTTATGAATCTCTTGGTGACTTTCTTCCCGTCGATGACCATATCTAAGATATAGACCCCGCTTTTGAGGGAGGAAATGTCGATTGGCTCAGCGCTTGTTAGGGCAGGCAGGGTAAGCACAGTCTGCCCTGCTACGTTAAGAACCCTGCCGTTGGTTGCGGCTCCGGTAAAGCGTACAAACAGTTCGTTTTCCGCCGGGTTAGGGTAAGCGACAAAGTCCTCGGTAACCCCATCAACTTCAATACCTGTGGTTGCCATTCTTGCCGTTGATAGCTTGGTTATCCGTAACCAGTTCAGGTTCCAGCCGCCTGCAATCGCACTTAGGCGCAGGGTGTAGGTGCCACCCACCGAAACGTTAACAGTGTGGGAAATGGTAGTCCAGCCCGTCTGCCAACCCCCTGTGGAGGGTACGTTCACGCGTCCAAGGATCTTCACGCCGGTAAGGATGGCCTCTATGGTACCCCCGCCAGGCTGGCTGGCTACCCTGTACTCAATTTTGTAGCTGCCTCCCGTTGGGAAGTTGACGCTGCTGTAAGACATCTCGTCGCCGGTATCTATATGACTCACGTTCAGGCCTCCACCGGTGTCAGAGCAGGCTTCTGTTTGCACGCTGCCAGACGTAGAAGAGTAACTCTCTCCCTGAATGAGGGTACCGGTGCTTACTGGGGTGCAAGTAACCCCAAGGCTATTTTTAAGTGCCGTCACGTAAGCGGCGGCAAACTTATTTCTCCAGGTATCGCTTAGTAGCTTAGTTTGATCGTTTGAATCAACGAAGCCAATCTCATTCAGGACGCCAATAGCATTATTGCTGGCCAAAACACCTAAATGAAATATATGGGTGGCATCTTCTACAGAACGCCTGTTTGTCCAACTGCCACCTGCCGCCATGCGGTTCTGAACCTCTTGGGAAAAATTGCTGTTGGATGCATTGGCAGAAGTGCTCCTAGTGCACCAGAAGGTTTCCGTTCCGGTTCCTCCTCCTGCGTTACAGTGTATACTCAGAAACCGGTCTGCTCCCCAGCTGTTTGACATGTCTCTTCGCTGAGACAATGAAATCCACCCGTTACTGGTGGTTCTCGTCATTTTCACTACATAGTTTGAGCACTCGCTGTTTAACTGGGCTCTTAGCTTAAGCCCAACGGACAGAGCTGTCGCAATCTCAGTACTGGTACGGCCGTCTGGGTTACTGCCGTCTGCCTTGTACCCATGGCCCGGGTCTATTACTATTACCTGCGCATGCACAGTAAATGCAAAGAAGACCAGACAAACAGCTAATGCTGCTTTAAAGCTGTTGTTTTGTATATATTTAGTCATGTTGTGTTACTTTTTAAGTTTTAAATCCGCCACAAATATTTTACCTGACTTCTCATCAGAAAAAGCAATTCTCTTCCCGTCTGGAGATACGTCTGCCCACATCTCTATCCTGTCTGGGGTGTTGGTGAGCTTGGTCTTGGCGCTGTTACTGATTGCTACATGGTAAAGCTCAGAGCCGGACACGGAATGGCCGTCCTTGGACTCATCCTCAAAAGTGAGTATGCCGCTGCCGTCAGGGAGCCAGCTGCTTGGCAGCCCAATCCCCAGGTTCTTCCGCCTCGCGTTTCCTTGTATGGAGTACAGATACATATTGGCGCCCTCGTTCACTATCACATTCTTCCCGTCGGGCGAGATCAACGGACTATAGAACTGGCCTTCCTCCTTAGTGATGACCCAGGGCTCTCCATTTCCTCTTCTGGCCTCCAGCTTGAGTGTCTCGGGGTTGATATACACTTTCACTGTAGGGCTTTTTCTTGCAGAAAAGGTACGGTTGGCTTTCGGTGAATTGTCCTCTGACAGTACGCGTTCCCTGCCGCCTTTTACATCAATGCTTTTCTCTACTAGTGTTCTGGAGCCAGTGGGAGTAGTTTGCTTTTGGTAAAAGACCACACCCTTGCCGTCTGGTGTCCACATGGCCTTATACCCTATCCCTTGCCCATCTTTTATTTTTTTTACACTGCCATTTCCTGCAATGTCTTTTATGTACAAAGCATCATTATGATGATCTGTGAACAAAAGTTTTTGCCCATCTGGTGACCATACAGGACTACTGTATTCAACATTACCGGAGGTAACCTCTCGGATGTTCTGCAAAGCCGGCCCTTGGGCCTGTGCCTGTAGACTCACACTACCTATTGAAAAACTCAGGTAGGTTAAACAACTTAATGTTTTTTTAAAAATCATACTGTTTGTTGGTTAGGTAAAAGTTAAATTATTGAAA
>JBBSSO010000166.1:0-5255 GCA_038241905.1 Cytophagales bacterium
ATGGTGACCGTTTTGTCTGACACGAAGTAAATGAACATGGTTGGGCGTGATGCTTAAAACTGAGAAAATAAAATAGCGTATCTTTAAGTAAGCTTTAAGAAACAGAAACATGGCCACATCAATCCAATTTATAATAGACAATGACGGACACAAAAAATCAGTAATTGTGCCCTTTAAACAGTGGGAGGAACTGAACCAGCGGTATGAGAAGCTTACCAACAAGGTTCGGATAATGACTGGAATACAGAAAGCGCAGGAAGAAGTGACGGATGCCCAAAAAACTGGCAAAAAACTAAAATCCTTGACCGACTTCCTGAATGAAAGCAGAGATTAGGGTTACCAACAACTTCAGTAAGCGTGCAAAAGTCTTGATAAAGAAATACCCTTCTCTGCTAAGTGAACTACAAGTGCTTGAGCAAACCCTTGCAGACAACCCTCAGCTGGGTACTTCTTTAGGCAGCGATTCGTATAAGATTAGGCTGTCAATTAAAAGCAAACGAAAAGGGAAAAGCGGCGGTGCCAGAGTGATTACCCACCTAGACACCGAAATAGTGGGGAAAGTTGAAAAAGGCGCAGACGAGAAATTTACATTATATCTTCTCACCATCTATGACAAGTCTGAAACGGCTTCCATATCTACGAAAGAACTGAAAGAGCTCATCAAAAATAAGGGATAACGGCTAAATAGCACCTCGCCCAGCATTGTGCCAGTAATAAGGTCCGGCTATTAACCATAAAGGCTTATAACCAAGAAGGATAGCTTTAACCTTAAAAAGTCTTCAAGTATTTTCTTAAAAAGCTGTTTCCGGCCTGTTTTTCAAAAAACAAGCCGGAAACAGAAAGAAAAACGCTGTTGCTTTATCTGACAAACCTTTTTCAAATTTCCGCACCTGAGAAAATGCGTTTATAAATAGACTGCACTTCTGGAGTCTGTTTTAGGCCTGTTTTTCTGAAAACAAGCCTAAAACAGACTCCAGCGCATCATTAATATCAAGCACCGAAATAGTTTCTACATCGTCGATTATATTTTTTTACAGCGGGTTTAACTTTTGCCTTCTGCTTGCATCTAAGCAGATACAAACCTTTAAACCCAAACTCACATGAAAACAAAAAGACTATTTCTGCTGCTGATGGTAGCAGCGTTTACCGTAACACTCTCCGTCCAAGCCCAACCCACTGACTCCACCAAATCCGCGCACCGCGCATTTTTTCAAGAAATTGTCCGTTACCAGCAGCAGCAGGTTTGGCCCGTGCTGCGTGAAAAACGCAAAGTTTTTGACAAGAAACTTACCAAGGCTGAACACCTGGTAATTGCCAATGCCCGCACCAGCGCACTTCAGTACCGCTCAGAAAAAGCCCTCCTCAAAACACAGCAAACTCCGCCCACCGATGCCCAAAAGGCAGCCTTCCTAGCGGCGCGCGAAGCTAACCATGCGCACCGAGCGCGTTTGTTAGAAATTGCCAAAAAGCACGAGAATGATTTGCAAGCGGTAAAAGAGAAATTGCAGCCTTTCAAAACTAAGTGGATCAATGATTTACTCGCCATTGCGGCAAAACACGGTATCTCTCCGCAAGACTTGGAGAAAAAACGCGGCCCCAAAGCCAATGCCATTCGCCGCCATCTGCGCGTGGACTTGAACCCGGTTTCTTTTCTTCTGTTAGATCCTAATAAAACCGCCAAAAACCCCGACGCAGCGCCAGAAACGGCAACTCTCTTAAAAATAAGCCCTAACCCCGTTAGCTCTTCCGCCACTTTAACGTTTGATTTGCTCACAGCCGGGCCGGTAAAAATTGTGCTGGTAAACCAACAAGGCCGCGTGGTGCATCAAACCATTGAAAAAAATCTAAAAGCTGGTCCGCAAGCAGAAATAGTACAATTAGCCAAACTGCCGCAGGGCCTGTATTTTTACCGTATTACAACGGCAAGCGGTACCCAAACCGTCCGTTTTCTGAAACAGTAAAAGTCCTGCCAATTCCTGCGGTTTTGGTAGTGGTACGGGCCTACTTTTTTTCTGGATTTTAAACCATATCTTCGCGTCTGTAGAATCTTAGAAAACCACTTTAAAATCCCGCTGAAGCACTTTTACGCTGATAATCACAGCATTTAATTTATCGCACAAAAAACCAGTCTTAATAAGCTGGTTTTTTGTGTATCTGCCAGCGGTGTTTTGCGTTAAAAGCCTGTATGCATTCCCAAGACCACCAAATAAGTGTCAGCACTTTCCCGTTTAAAGCCAATCTAAGTTTCCAGCCCATTATTAAATACTGGCAGCAAGAGCAAATGGGCAGTAAAACTAGCTTTACGTTGACCGCTCAAGAAATTGGACGGCAACTGAAAGGCGCTCCTGAGCTATTACAGCCCATCACGGACCTAAAATCTCTAGCGAAACACGAGGCCATCATTGACCTGCTCATGACAGCCATTTTTCCGCCCGCTACGCGCGATGTGGAAGCCATTGGCACCGTGGGGCCTCTTTATGATACCAGCTTTTACCATACGGAGCTTTTCCAACAGATTATTCTCACAGACAGCGGTCAGCTAAAGCGCCCACTCAACATAGACGAAGAACGCATGCTGTTCAACCGCGTGCGCATGATTTATTTGCTTATTCTGGAGAGGTTTTACGGCGTACAAGTACCCCAAGATGAGTTTCTAATTTACACCGTACCAGACTACCAGCTGGGTTTGTACCGCCATTTTAACGTAGAAATTAATCCGCTATTTCTAGAAATTTCCCTAGTGGGCAACCTGCCCCAATTAGAGGAAAAAGAACTGCAATTGCTGCTAGACAACATCCAAAACATGAATTATTGGATGGAGGTTATGCCGCCAGAATTGTTTGAAATCAACGGTTTTTACACCCTGCATTTGGTAGACGTAACCGTGCAGGAAGTACTTTCTTCCTTAAAAAATGACTTGCTGGAGCGCGATGTTATGTTGGCCGCAGATAGGTTTGAGCAATTACAGGAGAAAGTGCGCATTTTCTTTAAGCGCCCGCATTTGCAGCTGGGCGTGGCCGCTTTCCATAAAAACAAAAGCACTTTCGTTAACTTCGGCAACAAAATTAACCACAGTTTTTTGCTGCAAAGTGAGCCGGGCAGCAGCAGTTACGTGGGCTTTAAATCTATTTATGACAGCCTGGTGCGCGAAGGCAAGCCGCTGGTTATCAAAGACGTAAGCAAAACCGAACTTTTACCCGACGGTGTGCGCGAAGAAATGCTGGGCATGGGCATCCGGAATATTATTTTAGCCTTGCTCCGCTACGGCGATGAACCCATCGGCATTCTGGAATTAGGCTCGCCGAACCCCGGCGACTTAGACAATTTTTCGCTGTCTAAAATGGAGCAGTTTCTACCCCTTTTCTCCGTAGCCGTTAACCGTAATTCAGAAGAAATTGAAGCCCGCGTGCAGGCCGTCATCCGGGAGAAATTTACCGCCATTCACCCGGTGTTGGAATGGCGATTTAGGGAAGCAGCCCTTAACATGCTCAACAAAATGAACCACAGTTCGGCACCTGTAGAAATGGAGCCCATTGTGTTCAGAGAAGTGTATCCGCTGTACGCCTCCGCCGATGTGCGGGGCTCTAGCACGCAACGCAACTCCGCCATTTTAGGCGATTTAACGGAGCACCTTAATCTAGCTGAACGCATCCTTAAAATATCCCTGGAAGTACATTCCCTACCCATTCTAGACGAGCTTCGGTTCTCGGTTTCCAAACATTTGCGGCAACTCAAAAAAGGTCTGGTTTCGCAAGACGGCATTCTCATCTTTGAAATGCTGCGGACGCAGATTGAGCCCATGTTTGAGTTTTTAGAAGCCACCCACCCAGACGTGCTGCCCTATATTCAAAATTACCGCAGCGCCATGGACCCGCAATTGGGCGTTTTGTACAAGCGCCGCAAAGCCTTTGAGGAAAGCCTAACGCTTATCAACGAGACCGTTTCTGATTACATTGAAGGCGAGGAATTAAACGCCCAAAAGATGTACCCGCACTATTTTGAGAAATTTAAGACCGATGGCGTAGAATTTAACATTTACGTGGGCGCGTCTTTAGAAGAACGCCAACCTTTTGATCTTATGTTTCTGCGGAACCTTCGCCTTTGGCAATTGATGGTCATGTGTGAGGTAACCCGCCGCTCCGCCGCCCTAAAACCGCAGCTGAAAGTGCCCCTAGAAACTACCCAATTAATTTTAATTCACAGCCAGCCGCTGGCCATCCGGTTCCGGCAAGACGAGCGCAAGTTTGACGTAGACGGCGCCTATAACATTCGGTATGAAATTGTGAAAAAGCGGATAGACAAAGCCTTGGTAAGAGGCACCGAAGAGCGCCTAACCCAACCCGGCAAAGTAGCCATTGTTTACTCCCAAGCCCGCGATGCCGCTGAATATCTAGAGTACATAGAATATCTCCAGAACAAGCATATTTTAACCGATGAAATTGAGCAGCTAGAAATTGAGGAATTGCAAGGCGTAAACGGATTAAAAGCCCTGCGCGTAACGGTAAAATGTTAACTGTTTTAGGCGTATTTTTCCAAAAACAGGCCTAAAACAGACCATAAATAATAAGTATGACAGACGCTGTTTCTTCTAGAATACGTTTGGTAAAAGGAGACATTACCAAAACGCAGGCAGATGCTATTGTGAATGCAGCTAATGCCAGCCTGCTGGGCGGTGGTGGCGTAGACGGGGCCATCCACCGGGCAGGGGGCCCCGCTATTTTAGAAGAATGCCGCAAAATAGTAGCCCGCCAAGGCGGATGCAACACCGGCGAAGCTGTTATCACCATTGCCGGAAAACTTCCAGCCCAATACGTTATCCACACGGTTGGTCCTGTCTGGCGAGGTGGCCTAAAAGAAGAATCTCAGAAGCTGGCGCATTGCTACCTTAACTCCTTAAAATTAGCGCAAGAACACGAAGTAAAAACCATTGCATTCCCCAACATAAGTACGGGCGTATATGGCTACCCCAAAGACCAAGCCGCCCAAGTAGCCGTTGAAACCGTGCAATCCTTTCTAGAGAAATACCAATTACCAGAGAAGGTTATTTTTGTGGTTTATGACAATGAGAATTTGCGGCTATATGAAAAGCTGCTAAAAGTTTAAAACAGTTAAGCAAATCAATGTAGCGTCGTTACATTGTAACGACGTGGTACTACGCAGCAATTCAACTTCACATTACCTACCACTGTCTTTACAACAAATATTCCTGCTGAGTAAAAAAGTTTGTTCAAATAGAAGCGTTTTCGTTTCATAGA
>JBBSSO010000167.1:0-5249 GCA_038241905.1 Cytophagales bacterium
TGCGGCACGGGCGTGTTGCCAATAAGGTAGCCGTTTAGGCCGTGCTGAGTACCTTTACCCGGAAGCGTTTCGGTGCTTTTGTTGTAAACGGCGGTCAGTTTGCCCCCGTACACTTCTACCAAGGCCTGCGCCAACTGCTCGCGGACCTGGTACATGCCCATGTTTTGGGCCTGCAGCACGGCGGTGTTGCCGTACACGTCTACAATAAGCCCGGGCATGCTATCGCCTTCGGCGAAGATAAGGCGGTAAACATCAGTGTCAGGGTTGTCTACAAAACCTTGCTCCCGGCGGTAATCATAGGCGCGCTGCACGCGGCTGAGCCAAAAAGCGTAGTCTACTTCTACCTCAGCGAAAGAAAAAATACGCACCGCAAGCGAGCCCGTTTGGTAATGGCCCTGGCCCATAAACTCGCCTTTGCTGGTGTAAACGGCCACCACATCGCCTTCCTCCACAGCGCCTTCTATTTTGTGAATGGCCCCAGAAAATACCCACGGGTGGTAGCGCAGCAGCGAATGTTCTTTGCCGTGGTTGAGAATAATAGCAGGATAGGTTGTCATAAGCAAGGGAAGCGCCAGCCAAGCCGCGCCGTTTTAGGTTCTGCTCGCAAAATTCGGTAAAAATTATGGTATTTTGATGAGGTAGATTTGGTTCTTGAAAAACGGATGCATTCCAACCTCGCCGGAAAAATTACGTGGCTTTAAATTCAGTCCTAGCCAACTAATTAACCCAACTTGCAATTTGCTCCGTAAATTAACCCAGCCATGTTCCTCCGAGAAGGGGTCGGGGGTGGGTTCACCGGCATCAGGTAACTCACCAATTTTAATGTGATTTAAATTAGTCATTTTCTTATGCTCCCCATTATAGACCTTCACTGTGATTTAACTGGGTATCTGGCCTGGGTTTCGGGCGCTTCCACGATTGATGTGGACCGCATTGGCTGTGCTATTCCGCATTTGCAGCAAGGAAACGTGCGCTTGCAGGTGATGGCCTTCTTTACGCCCACGGAGCCGGGCAGCGCAGCATTTACCCTAAAGCAGGCGCATCTCTTCAAAGATGTTCTGCTGCAAGACGATGCTGTTTTTGGCCCATTTTCTGAAAAACAGGCTAAAAACGCTGACCTGCCTCAAGATAAGATTTCCATAGTGGCAGCTATTGAAAACGCGTCTGGTTTGTGCGAGGAAGGTGAGCCGCTGCCCCTGGCATTTGCTAGGCTGGAAGAAATAATCCGGCTGGCTGGACCACTTTTTTACATCAGCTTTAGCCACGCTGACGAAAACCGTTTCTGCGGCGGCAACTTTACGCCGGGCATCGGGCTAAAGCCCGATGGAGAAGAACTTTTGCGCTACCTAAGCGGCAAACAGGTTGCCCTAGATCTGGCTCACACCTCAGACGCGGCCGCCTTTGACATGCTTACTTTTATAGACCGGCATAGTCTGGATATTTCAGTGATTGCCAGCCACTCCAACTTCCGGGCCGTCTATGACCATCCTCGCAACCTGCCCGATGAACTAGTTCAGGAAATAGTGCGCCGAGATGGTTTGATTGGCATTAATTTCCTGAAAAAGTTTACACATCCTGAGCGGCCCGAGGTGCTGCTTGAGCACATTCAATACGGCATGGAACACGCGCCGCAAGCGATGTGCTTTGGGGCCGATTTTTTTCAGGAAGGCGAGCGCGTGGCGGGCTGGCAATCCAACTTTCATCCAGAACACCGGAACGCCAGCAAATACCCGGCAGTTCTCCAGAGTTTGGAGAAAGGTTTCCCGGCATCGGCGCTAGCCGATATAAGTCACGGGAATGTGTTGCGGTTTCTGGCTAGACTTTGGAAATAATGCCGGGGAAAGTACATTGTTATATACAATTTTATATATTTAATTCATCTAGATACTATTAGCTCGGATTTAGCCTTTCCATTCTTTTGATTTTCGCTTTATTTGGTCGTCCCCCTTTGAAGGGGGTAGGGGGATGATCACTCGTGTAGATCAGGTATTGCTAAGGATGTGTTTGCAAGAAACTTGTTTTGGTTTATTTGCCAATGGTTGTCGGTAGTTCTTCGGCCCTCATCATCCCGGGCCTTCAAAGGGGGACGATCGGGAACGCTGCCAAAAAAGGGATATTTGGGTCCATTAATTTTGCACATCAGGTGGAATCACAGACATCCAAAATTCAAAAACACCTTCAATGCAAATCAATAAGCACATTAAATTTGCTTTTGAAAAAGGCTAAAGTTTAGCTTAGGACAAACCTTTTTCACCAGCTAGCCTATTCTTATTGTAGAGTGTGTTTAAATGGCGAACTCCGTCTTTCTAAAAAATCTGTACATTTACTCACCCAGTTGCCAAAAGGTCAAATTCAATATCATATAGAAAGTTTTACTCTCTTTCAATTTCCCTTCCATGACCTCAAAACTCAGAACGCTCTTAGGTCTGTTCATCTGTACCTT
Organism: Cytophagales bacterium; assembly: GCA_038241905.1. Lineage (GTDB taxonomy): Bacteria > Bacteroidota > Bacteroidia > Cytophagales > Hymenobacteraceae > Nibribacter. Next base: position 2,444 of record JBBSSO010000167.1, read on the forward strand.
GGCTATCACTTTCTTCGCGTTCATTCCTAAAAATTTACGGGACGAAGGCTCTCTGTTGCAAAAGCTTATTGCCAAAGTAACTTTCTTTGAAAATAATTATCCGCAGGAGAAGGTCTATCTCCAGTTAGACAAGCCTTATTATGCTGCTGGCGAGGATATTTGGTTTAGCGCTTATTTGGTTAACAGTTCTGATCATGCCCCTAGCCCCTTGAGCAAGGTGTTATACGTAGAACTGATAAATCCCCAAGACTCCGTGTTTACGAGAGTGGCCCTTTCTTTAGAAAAAGGGAGAGGGGCCGGAGATTTCGCCTTGTCAGATACTATTCCTGCGGGGCTTTACCGGGTACGGGCCTACACCAGTTGGATGCAGAATTTTGATGAGGACTATTTTTTCCACCAGAACCTGCAGATTTGGAATGCCCGGGAAAGTGACCTAATACCTACGGCGGCTTACAGTTTTCAGAGACAGGCCGCCGGAGATTCAGTTCTTGTGCAGTTGCAACTGACCGATCACAAAACCGTACCGGCAGCCCAGGTTGAAATGGCCTATTCTGTAGCGGCTGGGGCAAAAAGGCCATCTACCCGAAAGGCGAAGACCGATGCCCAAGGCCGGGCCACGCTCCGTTTTTTCTTACCAGACGGGTCCGCCTCCGAAAAAGCGCAACTCAACCTTTCCTTCCCCCAGCCAAAAGGAATGCCAATGGTTAGCAAAACCTTACTTATTCCGCAGCCCACCCACAAACTTGACCTGCAGTTCTTTCCTGAAGGGGGCAATTTGGTCAGTGGTTTCTGGAACACAATCGGCTTTAAAGCGGTAAATGCCCAAGGGCTGGGCCAAGATGTAAAAGGCACCATCCATGACCAAACAGGAGCAAAAGTGGCAGATTTTGCCAGCCTGAAATTTGGGATCGGTCGGCTGGGATTTATGCCAGAGAAAGGCAAGCGCTATGTCGCTAAAATACCAAGTGCCAACGGCAAAAAAGAAACGTACGCCCTGCCCCAGCCTTTGGACCAGGGCATTGTCATGACCGTAGATAATTCCAAACCTGAAAAAGTGAGGGTTAAAAGCTACGCCGTAGGATTTGCCGGGAGCACCAACAAGCCCACCAGTTTGCATTTGGTGGTGCAGTCAAGGGGTTCCGTGGTTTTTGGGGCTAGTAGCGCCGCCAGCGGAGATATTTTTCAGGTAGACATTCCCAAAGAAAAATTCCCGAGTGGCATTTCCCAAATCACGCTTTTTAACCAGGCTGGCGAGCCTCTGTCTGAACGTTTGGTGTTCGTGAACCATCGCCGAAACCTGCAAATTTCCATTGCGCCAGATAAACCTGTTTACAAGCCCCGTGAAAAAGTAACCCTTTTGGTAGAGGTGAAAGATGCAGCCGGTAACCCCGTGTCAGGAGATTTCTCCATGAGCGTAACGGACCAGACCAGTGTAATTGCAGAACCGTATAGCGGCAACCTTATTTCTTACCTTCAATTATCTTCAGATTTAAAGGGGTACATTGAACAGCCCTCCTACTATTTTACTTCTGAGTCCGCGGAGGTAGTAAAGGCCTTAGACAACCTTATGCTTACCCAGGGATGGCGCCGTTTTATCTGGAAAGATATCCTGCAAGATGCGTTTCCGGCCATGGCAGCGCCTCTGGAGCAGGGCCTTTCCATTGATGGCTTGGTTACCAAATACAACAAAAAACCGGAGCCAAATGCCTTGGTTACGCTGATTGACGTGAAGAATTTAAGAAACACCCAGTACGGAGAATCAGACGCGCAGGGGAAATTTTCCATCCCCCTAGCACCTCTTACAGACAGTTCCAAAATTGTAGTGCAGGCCAGAAACAAAAAAGACAAAAGCTTTCTTTTGGTTACGTTTGATGCCGTAGCCGTGGCTTCCGTAAAGCCCAGAGTACCGTATGCGCCCTTGGCACCGCCGCTTTCACCTACCCAAATAGCTTATCTGCGGGCTAACCGTGAGCAAGCAAAAGTAGACCAATCCATGGGCAAGGGCATTTTGTTGGGCGAGGTGCTGGTGCGAGGCAAAAAAAACACAGATTCCAACAGAAGCCTTGCTGATAGATCTACCTTACATAGCCAAGCCGAGGTAAGTTATTCCGTAGCCGGCCCCAAGCTTATCCCTGGCCAAAACATTTTAATAAGTTTAGCCAGAACCGTACCCAGCCTGACCTACACCGGCGGAGAGTATATTTTGCGCGGGGCATCCTCTTTAAACATGGGGGCCGAAGCCGGCGCAGGACTTTCCAATGAGCCTTTGTTTCTGGTAGATGGCACCGCCACCGATGCCAGTGGTGTAGAAACAATTTCCGAAATAGATGTGGAGCGGATTGATGTGCTAATGCCCGGCGCACCATCTGCCATTTATGGCTCATCTGGCGTAAATGGGGTAATCTCCGTAATTCTTAAGCGCGGGAAAATGTATTCTGTGCCTTCAAAAGCCCACCTCAGGGGTATAGCCATCTACAAAGGCCCTACTTTCCAGACGGTCCGCCAATTCTACCAGCCCATGTATGACAAACCCTCGCAAGTGCATACCCCAGATTGGCGAACCACCCTTTACTGGAACCCCACCATCAAAACGAACGCCGCAGGCCAAGCTACTCTCTCCTTTTACGCCGCAGATGGCGCGGCCACGTACCGTGCCGTGGTAGAAGGCCTGTCCAGCCAAGGCCAGTTGGGCAGCGGCACAGGAGAGGCTAAGGTCAGGTAGTCCGCTTTGGGTACAAGATTTTCCTTAAGAAGATAGATTTACTTTCTGTTTGCGGCCTGTTTTTTAAAAAACAGGCCGAAAACA
>JBBSSO010000168.1:0-5223 GCA_038241905.1 Cytophagales bacterium
ATTCTGTTTTAGGCCTGTTTTTTGAAAAACATGCCTAAAACAGAAAATGCAAACCCAAAACATTTGCGTAAAATCTTGTTACTATTTAAGCTTGATTAGGACGTTAAAAATAGCCGCTCAATGGTCCAATATCCGGCAATGCAAGCGATCATAATACAAGCCGGAACTACTATGCGTTGGCGGTACCAAGTGCGTTCAGAAAACCACTTGCCCACCAGTAAATATGCTATCAGAATAACGGCAATCTGTCCTAATTCTACACCCACATTAAAGCTGATAATCGAAGAGAAAAAGGCCTGTTCAGGCAAGCCTAAATCGCCTAATACGCCCGCAAATCCCATCCCATGCACCAACCCAAATACAAAAATTACAACCAGCCGGGTTGGATTAATTTTACGCACAAAAAGATTCTCTAAAGCCACAAAAACTATGGATAACGCAATAATGGGCTCAATAACTTCACTTGGCGGAGATATTAAGCCGTACATGGCTAAGCCCAAAGTAATAGAGTGCGCCAACGTAAAAACCGAAGCTTGAATGACGACTGGTTTAAGTTTTGGCTGCAGGAAATATAAGCTCAGGATAAATAAAATATGATCTAGCCCCAGCGGTAAAATATGCTGAAACCCCAATTGTATATAAACCCAAATGGTCTCTGAGCCGGAAAGTTTGCTAACATCTACCCCGGTTAAGGCATGGCCTTCCGCTATGCCAGCCATGGCTAAAAACAGAACCAGAAACACTGCAACTTTGCCCCCGCGGCAGGTTAAGAATTTCATCCAACGCATAAGTTTATTGTAAAGCTACCAAATGCTCTTCATCCATTTTTCCATCAATAATAAGATATGGATTTAAGGTTTTTGCCTTTTTTAAAAGGGCAAGCCCTCCATTTTCATCTCCGGCTTTAAGATGAATTAGGCCCGCATGCGTTAACAAAACAGGATTTTGAGAATTAGTGCGCATCGCTTTAGCTATCATTTTCTGGGCCTTCTTATAATCGCCTTTTTTATAGTAAACCCAAGCTAAAACCTGATTAACATCATTGTTCTCTGGCCTCCGCTCGTATTCTAGCAAAGCATGTTTGAGTGCACTTTCAGTATCGTTAATTTTAAGATAAGCGTAAGCTAATTCTCGGTCGGCGTAATGGCCGTGGCCTTCGTCTCCTTCTTCACCGGCCCCTTCTCCAAGCATTTGGATGACTCTTTTGCCCGATGCCATCGCCTTGGCGGGTTCGTTGTTCAACCGGTATAAATCGGTTAGTTCATCGGCGAATGAATATTCGATAATGGTTTCATTGGCGTTTGTGAAATGTTTTATCGCGGCGCTATAATCTTTATTGGCTTTTGCTATTCTTCCTAAACCGGCTAGCGCAAAAGGATAAAATGGTCGGACTGCTAACGCCATTTGATAATTTGCTTCGGCATTTTTCAGGTCGCCAACATTTTCATAAAGTTGCCCTAAGTTGGTACGGATCCATTCGGTTTGCTCTAGGCCGGGTACTCCAGCTGAGAGTGCCAGTTTCATAGCTTCAATTGCACCTGCGTTATCTCCGTGTATTTCGCGGAGGTAAGATACCCGCGAATAAGACCGCAAATCAGGACGCATGGAAACCATTTTATCCGCCATTTCAACCGCTTTTGGGTAATTCCCTAACTCCAAATATGCATCGCAGAGCAGACCGTACACAAATGAATTGTTGGGGTTGATGGCCAGCGCTTTATTCGCCAAATCTAGGCTTTCAGTAAAATGATGCTGAGATAGTAACACGGTAGATTTACAGCAAAGTGCCTCAAAATTATTGGGTTCTTTCTTTAGCACTTCATCCAACAAACCCAACGCCGTTTTATCATAATAACCATGGTCGCCGGTTACGCGGGCCTCTTGCATATATGCCTGCGCCAAAGCAAGTTTTGGTGTGGCGCTGTTTGGGTTTTGCCGAATCTCAGTTTGCAAAGTCTGGATTGCTTTTTTGGTATTTAACCATTCAGAGCCCAGGGCAATTCTCCCTTGTCTTTCCTTTAATGCAGGCACGGGAGCGTCTTTTTTGAAGAAATAAATGGCAACTGCCAAACCAAGGAAAATAACAATAAAGACCGGGTAAAGATATTTTCTCATAGAATAAAAGCGATTAAGTATTTTGTAATGGAAAGTAATTTATAAAACTAAAGTTCGATGGTAAAACTCAGAAAGCACAATGGGTTGTAATTCTACTTTCCAATCTTCCTGTTTTTGGCCTGTTTTTAGAAAAAGAGGCCGAAAACAGGAATTTATATGGAAGGTAATTTGGATGACGCACCTTTAAAAAATTACTAAATAATAACATTTAACTTTTTGCTTTTCAAGGATAACGAAAATTAAAGGATTTTGACTTTTTAAGTTTTTGTTGTATCGATAAGTTTGAATTTCTGCGGAAGTATTATTTTAAAACTGGACTTAGGAAAAATGCTTCCAACCTTGCCATTTCTTATGGCCGGCAAGTTGTAGGTAAAAACACCCAAAATCGGCATATTGTAGCACTTCACTATTCCATTTGCGGATGTATTATTTTAAATTGTTCCAATACTAAGTATTTGTGAAACCTAGATTCTGTGCTCTGAAATTGGAATGTGCATAACAAAAGTAAAATCCGAAACGCAATCAAATTTCCGATGCTGTTTACGGGGTGTTTTTCGTAAATCAGGCCTAAACTGGAAAAATGAATGAAGGAGGTAACCAGATAAATGCTTTCCGGCTACCTCCTCATCCCTCAATATTTAATTATTCAATTAATTCTCAATCATGATTCTAACGGATTCATTAAGACCTGATGCCGTTTGGAAATTAGCGATGTAAATACCTGGCGCAAGTTTACCTGGCGTCCATTTCACTTCATGACTATCAGCGCGCTTAGAAACTTTGTTAAGAACCGTGGCTACCTTTTTACCAGTCAAATCATAAATATGAATTGACACCGTTTCTGCCTTGGTAATCCGGTACCCAAACGTAGTTGAGGTTGTAAACGGATTCGGATAGTTTTGGGCAAATTGGAACGAAGGTGCACCTAAGTTCAAACCAGGCAAGTAATCCTGCAGACCAGTAACTACAAGCTTTCCGGTTACAAACCCACTCCAAGGAGTAGCCTCATACGGGAAGGTGGTTTTTAAGGCAACATCATTAGACGTTGGTCCGGCGGTAAAGCCTAGCACACTCTGCAATTGTGGGGTTACCGGGTTAGTAGCAGTGGCGGTATAGTCATCATACCAAAGCCCAATAGCGGCTAATACCACACCACTCACGGCTTGTAACTCTATACGCACCACGTCATCCTCAAGTCTTCTTCCGTTCGGGAAGCCGTCCATGTTGGGGATGGCCTGTAGAGAGGCGTTAGCGTTAAAGCGGGTATCGGTCAGGCCTAGCACGGCGGCGGCCAATAGTCCCTCTGAGCTGAAGTCAGGCGAGTTACGTGGCGTCACTGGTACGGCCATGTTCAAGCGAAGCATGTCACCTAAAACAGGCAAAAAGTTATGGATGAACGGCTTACCAGCGGCCAACGGATTGCGGGCGGGCTTGCCGGTGGCCAATTGGTAAGGGCGCATGTTAGGAACGCCAGTCATGAAGATAGGCAGAATGTCTACCGACCGTGGCTTGCCTGCCTGTAGCAACAAGTTACCGAAAGCAGCGTCAGCAAGGGCTGTTCCATCAAGAGCTGCATTTCCTTTCAGGCCGCTTAAGCCCGCCTTGCCATTACGGAAGTCATAGGCCTGGAGCGAATTAGTCTGGATGCGAAGCGGTGCCAAGCCTGGTACTGCTTGTCCAAAAGCAGTTGGAGCAGCACGGTCGTCCATGTAAAGAGCCAACTCAGGGTTTACATAATGCTCATCAAAAGAACGGTCTTCATTGTAAGGAGTCAACATGCTGAAGCGGTCTTTTTTTCCGATTGGAATAATTACCTCATTGGTCAATGGCATACCCAAACGCTGAATTTGCACATAATTACCAGAAGTAGACCGGGTACCATCAGTATTCAATGTTCTAATTTGCGGACGGCTGGTAGAAGCCCATACGCCTATTACAAAATCAGGGTCTAAAATGTTGACGGCTTGCGAAACGGCTTTGCCGCCTTTCTGTAGGGTTTTTATGGGGATATGTAAAGCCATGGTGTGCACGTTTTTCTGAGCCAAGCCATCACGGGCACCGGTACTACCGGCCGGCCGGATATTGGCTAAGTCAAAAATACCTCCTAGGTCAACGAAAAACGGATCGTCAACAGGTCCACAGAATACAGTTTCGCCACCGCCACCTGTAGCATTTTTGATAGAGCTGGTCATCAAAGATTCATAAGAAGGAGCATTTAAACCAACCGGAGAGGTGATAGAACGAGGACCAACGTTGGCTGGTGGAACAACGCCCTCTTCTATGATGGTAGTAAAAGCACCACCCGCCATACTTTTCTCTAGTTTATAGGTTGTTTTCTGGTTTTGCTTTCCTAAACGGATGTAGAAAAAGGTTGTTGGGTCCTGATTTGCTTTTGTAAAAGTAAACCGGTACGTAACGTCATCACCAGTGGTGGTAGCATCATTTTTAATGTGAATCTCATACCGCACATTCTCTCCAAAATCATAGTAGTTTGGACCGCCATGAGGCAGTTCGCCTGGAATAACATTGGCAATAATAGTGACTTTGGTGGTGTCTTCCGGACTGCGGAAAGCATACAGGTCAGTAATATCAACTTGAGGGTCATCCAGAACGATGGGTGCCTCACGGTGGCTAGATGCCTCTAGGAACGTGGTTTGGGAACTCCAAACCGAAATAGCAAATGCCGCGAGTAAGAATACTGCCAGCGACATGGCTTTATATATATAGCGTTTATTCATGATTTTGTTTTTAAATAGAACAAATCCTTTTAAGATTATTTTGCCAATTACTGATTAGATGGTACCACGGTAAAGCCTCTCCAAGGAGATTGAGCAAACGGGAACGTGGTTTTGAAGGTGGTATCGTTGGCAGTTGGGCCGGCAGTAAAGCCTAACACACGCTGCAATTGTGGAGTTACCGGGTTAGTAGAGGTGGCTGTGTAGTCATCATACCAAAGCCCAATAGCGGCTAATACTACTCCGCCAACGGCTTGCAGCTCTATACGCACCACATCATCTTCCAAACGTCTGCCGTTCGGGAAGCCGTCCATGTTGGGGATGGCCTGTAGAGAGGCGTTAGCGTTAAAGCGGGTATCGGTCAGGCCTAGCA
>JBBSSO010000169.1:0-5222 GCA_038241905.1 Cytophagales bacterium
CACATGGGGAGTTGCTTCAGCCAGTTTTTTATACTTGTTGTACAGCTCAGCATTCTCTGCTTTGGGCACCGGATAATACGGATCGCCTTCGGCACGCGGGAATTCATACACCAAGCTGGTCTTAGCGTGTTGCTGGCCGGTCAGGTATTTAAATTCTGTTACGCGCGTATACAGCTGCTCGTTAGGATAATTAACCACGGCCACCGGCTGGAAAACTTCTTTGTTAACGGTTTCGTGTTTAAAAACCAGGGAGCGGTAGGGCAGTTTACCGTATTTAAAATCAAAATACTCATCTACTGGACCCGTAAAAATCATTTCCTTAAACGGAATCATGTCCTGGATTTCATGATAATCTGTGTTGAGCATTATTTTAATGTTGGGGTGGTCCAACATGTTCTCAAACATCTTAGTAAAACCGTGCAGGGGCATGGCCTGGTACGTATCCGTAAAATAACGGTCGTCTCGGTTGGTGCGGGTGGGCACGCGCGAGGTAACGGACTTGTCTAGTTCAGACGGATCCATGCCCCACTGCTTGCGAGTATAGTTTTTGAAGAATTTATCATACAATTCACGGCCCACTTTGCTTACCACCACATCTTCTGAGGTCTTAACAACGTCTACTTTCTCCGCCACAGATTCAAACCAAGCATCCAGCTCAAAAGAGGTTAAAGAAAGTCCGTATAGTTTATTGATGGTATCTAAGTTAATGGGCATGGGCACCTGCTGACCGTCTACGCTAGCCAGTACGCGGTGCTCATACGGGCGCCATTCTGTAAACTTGCCCAGGTATTCAAAGACATCTTTAGAGTTGGTATGGAAAATATGCGGACCGTATTTATGAACCAGAATTCCGTCTTCGTTGTAATGGTCAAAAGCGTTGCCAGCTATGTGCGAGCGTTTGTCTATAATTAACACTTTTTTATTGGATACCCGCGCCAGGCGTTCTGCCAGCACACTACCGGCAAAACCGGCCCCTACAATTAGATAATCAAACATATAAATGCGGATGCTAAATTTTTTTTAACTGATGAAGTATAAAGATAGTTAGGGCATCTTGTTTTAGGCCTGTTTTTTCAAAAACAGGCCTAAAACAAGATGCCCCAAACAAGTACTTTTATTTAGCGGAATGAACGCGCTGCATTTCTGTTACCATGCCCTGCCAGGTTTTGTCCCAAGAGATATTAGTCAGAAAAGCATCAGTGCGCTGCATCCAATCCTGATCTTCTCTCTGGGCCAAGGCTTTTTCTAGGGCTTGCTCAAAAGCCAAGGCGCCATCGGCGATGTGGACTAAGTTTTCCTCGCCGTATGGGCGCACCACATCTTGGATGGACGTAGAAACAACCGGCTTGCCAGCGGCCAAATACTCGGGCGTTTTAGTGGGACTAATAAATTTGGTAGATTCATTGTGGGCAAATAGCAACATGGCTACATCCCAACCGGCCAAATAAGCGGGCAGTTCTTGGTAAGATTTGCCGCCCAGATAATGAATATTGGCGTTCTGGGGCAAGGTAGCTGGGTCAATTTTTACCACAGGTCCAATAATCACAAAATGCCATTCTGGCCGTGCGGCCGATGCTTCCCGCAGCAATTCAATATCAAACCGCTCATCAACTACGCCAAAGAAACCCATGCGCGGGTGCGGAATGTTGGCTTGGTCTGCTGGCTCTGTTTGCTGGTTGCGGGCCTGCGCGAAATGGTCTTTGTCAATGCTGCTGGGGAACGCAAAAATATCTTGGTGGCGGTGTTTTTTGGCTTCGTACAAGCTTTGGCCGCCGGTAAATACCACATCGGCCTTGGCCATTACTTCAGCTTCTAACTCCAACAAACGCGGCGGCGCAAACTTAAACGCCGATAGCTCATCCATGCAGTCAAACACGGTGAGGGCCGGTGATAAATGGCGGCTAAATTCCATCGCCATGGGCGTGTAATACCATAGCACGTAATTTTGTTCTAACCTGTGCTCTTGCAGAAATCTATCTAGCATGTTGCGCTGCTCAGACTCAATTTCATCGCCTGAAAGGCCGTGCGGCAAGTGCGGTACGCAGATGGTTACGTTGCCCTCGCGGGTAGAAATGGCCAATTGCGGGGTGGCACCGTCAAAGAAAAGCGGTTCCTCAAAAAAATAAAGGCTAGTGTGCTTCGCGAAGCGCGATAACAAATGCTGCGGCCGCTGGTACACAAAATCCCACCGCAAATGGGACAAACACACCAACGCCGACACAGAATTGAGGTAAACTTCTTGGGCAGTTTTGGCCTTAGAAGGTGCCTTGGGAGATGGAGCTAAGCTATTCACATTAAATTGAGTGAAAATAGTCACTTCAGGTTCAGAGACAGAGTAGCTACTCCCCGCGCTTGGGGTAAAATCGGAGTCCATTTCAAACATATTTCGAGAGCTTAGGGATTTGAGATATCAGGGAAATGAAACAGAAGCGCAGGAGCTTCTACCAAGTCCAAAATATCTTACGGAAAAAAAATTAAAAAGCTGCCGTTTTACGCCTTCAAAGGCCTGAATAAATGAATATCCTTTAAAATAATGTTTTTATGGAAGAAAAAATGTACAAACCTGAACTCTGAGCCCACATAAATGACTTAAAAAAATTAATCTGATGGAATTAGACACTGCAATTCAACCACGTTTTCCCACCCTTGACGGGTCCGGAGCCAGTCTTTTTTAACTCCTGTTTGCACAAAACCATGTTTTAAAAACATTTTCAAGCTTTCTTTGTTCTGTTCCGCCACGGTACAATGCAATTGATGCAGGTGCAATACTTGGTGGGCATAGATTAGTAAAAGTTGCAGGGCTTCCTGCCCATATCCTTGCCCCCGGTGGTCGGCGAGGAGGGCAATACCGACGCCCGCCCGTTGGTGAATGGGCTCAAAATCAAACAGATCAATGGTGCCTACAATCGTTCCTTCGTGCTGCAGGCAAATCATGAGCCGCAGTTGCCGGATGGAAAAAATATCTGCCGTGGCATGCTCTAAATATTGTCGCAGCACGTCTTTAGAAAGCGGAGTTACGGCCATGCTCACGGGCCATAAGCTAGTATCGTTTTCAAAAAGATAAAGAAAATCAAGGTCGGCGGGCTCTGGTGCTCTCAGGAAAATACGGTCGGTTTGCAGCAACATTTTTTTACTTATAAAAGACGATAGAATTTGCGCCTTCTAGCGCTGGCTGGAGATTACGAACTTAGCGGAGCATAGATTCTGTTTTAGGCTTGTTTTTGGAAAAACAGGCCTAAAACAGAGCCGGCAACGCAATTTCACCCTTAAAAACTTGCTCGGCAGGGCCGATGAGGAAGATGTTTTTAAAACCTTGGCCCGCTATTTCAAAACTTACCTGCAACGCGCCGCCCATTACTTTTACGTGCACCGGACTTTGGTAGCCGGCCCGGCTGGCGGCCAAAGCACAAGCCGTTACGCCGGTACCGCACGATTGGGTTTCGGCCTCTACGCCGCGCTCAAACGTGCGCACAGACAGTTCATTAGCCGGCAAATATTCCACAAAATTAACGTTGGTACCTTCGGGCTGAAAAGGAGCTGAAAACCGGATGGTGCGGCCTTCAATGTCTACCGGAAAATCTGCCAGATTGGTCACTTGCTTCACGTAATGAGGTGATCCGGTGTTCAGAAAACTCGCGTCTTCCAGGTCTTCTATCGCCGCAATATCCATCATTTGTAGGTGCACCAAACCGTCTTTAACAAGGGCGCGGTGCGCTCCATCGGCAGCCATAAAATACGCCTCTTTTTCTATCACGCCCAGAAACTGCGCAAAAGCCACCAGGCACCGGCCGCCGTTGCCGCACATGGACCCTTCTTTACCATCGGCATTAAAATAGACCATTTCAAAGTCAAAACCAGCTTTTTCTTGAAGCAACATCAGGCCATCGGCCCCAATTCCTTTGCGGCGGTCGCACAAAAAAGCCACCTGCTCTTGGGTTAGCTGAACCGATTTATCTCGGTTGTCTAGCACCACGAAATCATTGCCGGTGCCTTGGTATTTGTAAAAAGTCATGCGTGTCATGTGCTCCTTTTTTATGGCTGATGTAGTTTTTTCATCCCTGTTTTAGGCCTGATTTTCTGAAAACAGGCCTAAAACAGAAAACGCAATTTTTATCTGGGCACTTGGCCCCGGCTGCCTTCAACTTGGCCCGAATACCGTACCTTTGCCACCCTACAACCCTGACAAAGATATGTATTCTTTCCTGACCCCAACTGCCTGGACCGATTACGAATTGATTGACTCTGGCAACTTTGAAAAGCTAGAGCGCTTTGGCGATTACGTGCTGGCCCGCCCTGAACCGCAAGCCGCCTGGGACAAACACCTGCCCCAGCGCGAGTGGGAAACTCAGGCGCACGCAACTTTTAAACGCGAGAAAGGCAGCCAGGAAAAAGGCCAGTGGCAACTTAAAAAAGGGATGGCCGAGCAGTGGTTTATAAAGTATGAATACAACCAACTAAAGCTGCGGTTCAGGTTGGGGCTGTCTTCTTTTAAACACGTGGGCCTTTTTCCGGAGCAAGACCCTAATTGGCAGTTTATTTTTGACAAAACCCGCGCCCTGCCCGGCACGCCCAAGGTCTTGAACATGTTTGCCTATACCGGTGGCGCATCGTTGGCGGCCAAAGCCGGCGGCGCTGATGTAACGCACCTAGATTCCGTGAAGCAAGTCAATTTCTGGGCGCGCGAGAACATGGAAGCTAGCCAGCTTGACAACATTAGGTGGTTGGTAGAAGATGCCATGAAATATGCCCGCCGCGAGGTAAAACGAGGCAACAAATACCAAGGCATTATTCTGGACCCACCCGCTTACGGCCGTGGCCCAGATGGCGAGAAATGGCTGTTGGAAGATCAGATTAACGAACTCATTAAACTTTGCGCCCAACTGCTGGACCCCGAGCAAAATTTCTTTGTGTTAAACCTGTATTCGTTGGGCTACTCAGCTCTGATTTTAGATAATTTGGTGACAACTTCTTTTGGCAGCACCGTCCGGAATCCTGAATTAGGCGAGCTTTATTTGCAAGACCAAGGCCAGCGAAAACTGCCTTTGGGCACCTTTTTCCGGTTTAGCTCCGTTACATAATTTTTCCTGCGGATGGCCGTTTATCGCCTGTTTTTCCTAAAACAAGGCAAAACTGCGGATGATAACTTTACCTCTGCAACACTTCCATAAGATTCAATCGCCTGAAAAAGCAAGCGTTTTAGCACAACTGCTCTTTTCTTAATC
>JBBSSO010000170.1:0-5191 GCA_038241905.1 Cytophagales bacterium
AAGGAATATTATTTAGGCGATGGCGTAGTGACCGGCTACGGAACTGTGAACGGCCGTATGGTGTATGTTTTTTCGCAGGATTTTACAGTTTTTGGCGGCTCACTCTCAGAAACGCATGCCGAGAAAATTGTAAAAATAATGGACCTCGCCATGAAAAACGGAGCGCCGGTCATTGGCCTAAACGACTCCGGCGGGGCGCGCATTCAGGAAGGTGTGGTTTCCCTCGGCGGCTACGCCGATATTTTCTATAAAAACACCATGGCTTCTGGCGTGGTACCTCAACTTTCTGGCATTATGGGCCCTTGCGCGGGCGGCGCGGTATATTCACCGGCTATTACAGACTTTATTCTGATGGTAGAAGATACCTCGTATATGTTTGTGACCGGGCCCAACGTGGTAAAAACGGTAACGCATGAAACCGTAACTTCTGAAGAACTGGGTGGGGCCAGCACTCATAGCAGTAAAAGCGGCGTTACCCATTTTTCCTGCGCCAACGAGGTAGTCTGCATTCAGAACATCAAGCAACTGCTAAGTTACATGCCGCAGAACTGCGAGGAACTTCCGCCAGCTTTGCCTTATACCACCAAAGCAGATGAGTCTAGAGAAGAGTTAAATACCCTGCTCCCGGATAACCCCAACCAACCGTATGACATGCGCGAGGTGATTGAAGGCATCATTGATGCAGGCACATTTCTGGAAGTGCACAAGAATTTTGGGGAGAACATTGTGGTGGGTTTTGCCCGCTTGGCAGGCCGCAGCATTGGCATTGTGGGCAACCAGCCCGCTGTTTTGGCCGGCGTTTTAGACATTAACGCTTCTACCAAAGCCGCCCGTTTCGTTCGGTTCTGTGACAGCTTTAACATTCCGTTGCTGGTGTTAGAAGACGTGCCGGGCTTTTTACCTGGCACTGACCAAGAATGGCGCGGCATTATTACCAACGGCGCCAAACTGCTTTACGCCTTCTGCGAGGCCACCGTGCCGCGCGTGACAGTTATTACCCGCAAAGCCTACGGAGGCGCGTATGACGTGATGAACTCCAAGCACATTGGAGCTGACCTGAACTACGCCTGGCCCACCGCCGAAATTGCGGTAATGGGCGCCAAAGGAGCCGCTGAGATTATCTTTAAGCGCGAAATAGCCGCCGCCGATGATCCAGAAGCTAAACTAGCTGAGAAAGTAGCCGAGTACCAAGAAAAATTCGCGACGCCCTACCGAGCAGCCCACCGCGGTTTTGTAGACGAAGTAATTTACCCGTCTGAAACTCGCGCCAAATTGATTAAAGCCTTTAAGATGCTAGAAAATAAAGTAGACCAACTACCCAAGAAAAAGCACGGAAATATTCCGTTGTAACGATGGTAGAGTACTCGCTAGATTTAAAAAAGGCTGTATTTTATCCAACATTGCAGGCTAAAATTTATCGTATTTTACCAAATTAAATTCAACTAAAATCACCAAAGTATTATAATATACTTTGCACCAAAACACAACAATATGAGAGAAGAAAGCTTTGCATTTTTGCAAACCTACCTTAACAATGCCGCCCCTACAGGTTTTGAAGCCTCGGGGCAAAAACTGTGGCTAGATTACGTAAAACCTTACATTGACGAGTATTTTGTAGACACCTACGGCTCTGTAGTAGGTGTTATTAATCCGGAAGCCGAATATAAAGTAGTAATTGAGGCGCACGCCGATGAAATTTCTTGGTTTGTAAACTACATTACCCCAGAAGGGTACATATACGTGCGCCGCAACGGCGGTTCAGATGCTCTTATTGCGCCTTCTAAACGCGTTAACATCCACACCAGCAAAGGCTTAGTGAAAGCAGTTTTTGGCTGGCCGGCTATTCATGTGCGCAAAATTGAGCAAGACAAAGCCCCCACCATTGAGACAATTTTCCTAGATTGTGGCGCTGCTAATCGTCAGGAAGTAGATGACATGGGCGTTCACGTAGGCTGTGTAGTTACTTTTGACGATGAGTTGTTTGTCATGAACGACAAGTATTACGTGGGCCGGGCGCTGGACAACCGGATTGGTGGCTTTATGATTGCTGAAGTGGCCCGCTTGTTAAAAGAGAACGGTAAAAAACTCCCGTTTGGGCTATATATTGTGAACTCGGTACAGGAAGAAATTGGCCTGCGCGGCGCTGAGATGATTGCCCACCGCATTAAGCCAGATCTCGCCATTATTACTGACGTAACGCATGACACGCAGTCGCCGATGTACGAGAAGAAAACCAACGGCGATCTACACTGCGGCAAAGGTCCGGTTTTAACGTACGGTCCCGCGGTGCAGACGAATGTGCTGGAGATGCTTATTGGAGTTGCCAAGCAAAACGATATTCCGTTCCAGCGCGCCGCGGCTACCCGGGCAACCGGCACGGACACGGACGCATTTGCGTATTCAAACGAAGGCGTAGCTGCGGCGCTTATCTCGTTGCCGCTCAAGTACATGCACACCACCGTAGAGACGGTGCACAAAGACGATGTCGAAAATATTATCAAGCTGTATTATCAGTTCTTGCTTCAGTTGCAAAGCGGCCATGATTTCCGGTATTTGACCTAAGAATTTGTTTAAATTTTAGGTTTGCCAGCGATAAAAAGACGAATGCAGGTTCTTTTTATAGACATTTACAGCAAAAAGCTAAAGTTTAAACATGCTCTAAAGCTTGATTAGGCTGTTTTAGGCCTACTTTTCCAAAAAGAGGCCTTAAACAGCCTCGGCCCCGGCAGTCTATTCTGTTGGGGCTTTTTTGTAGTCGTTCACTTAAATCGGGCAACGCCCACCTTATTAGCTTACAACCAAATAAATGGAACTGACCACGCCCCGGCTCCTGCTCAGAGAATTTAAAGCGGACGATTGGCATTTTACGAATCTGTACGAGGCAGACCCGCAGGTGATGCGTTTCCAAACCCAGCCCATTCGGGACCAAGAGGGCAGCCAGCAATATTTGGCGCAATGCCTAGCCGAGGCGCAGGAAGAACCCAGAACTATTTTTGACTTGGCGGTTGTGATAAAAAAGACGAACATGCTTATTGGCCGCGTGGGTATGCGCGTAGATTTTGACGCCGAGGAAGCCGCACTTTGGTACATCCTGAATAAAACGTATTGGCACCAAGGCTATACTACTGAGGCTGCGGCTGCGCTCGTAAACTTCGGGTTTAATAAGTTGCACCTTCACCGCGTTTGGGCCGATTGCGATCCGCGCAACGTGGGTTCTTTCCGGGTTATGCAAAAGCTAGGAATGCGCCAAGAAGCTCATTTTAAGGAAAACATTTTCATTAAAGGAGAGTGGTGCGACTCTTTGGTGTATGCAATTTTGGACCATGAATGGCCGGAAACGTAATCCACACCGCTACTTTTTACCTAAGTCTGTTTTTTATAATTCTAGCATTAACAATTGTATCGGCTGTTTTAGGGCTGTTTTTGGAAAAAGAGGCCTAAAACAGAAAGAAAATAGTCGTTATCTTTCCATCTAAAGTATCTCTTAAACCTGCTTGCTTTGCTGTACCTAGACCAGATGCACCGCCAGGTGTCCATAGACTTTTTGCCCCAGCGCATTGTATCTCTGGTACCCTCCCAGACGGAACTTTTGTTCCATTTAGGCCTTGCCGATAGAATTGTGGGCGTGACAAAATTTTGCATCCATCCGCAGGAACAAACCAAATTAATAGCTAAAATTGGCGGCACCAAAAACGTAAACTTAGAGGCCATCATAAAGCTGCAACCCGATCTTATCATCGGGAACAAGGAGGAAAACCAGGCCGAGGACATTGAGGCATTAACCCGCCTCTTCCCCGTCTGGATGAGCGATATTTATACCTTGCCAGAGGCGATGGACATGATTACAGGCATCGGTGAAATAACAGGTACTCAAGCCACTGCCAAGGAAATTGCTCATAAAATACAAGCCCAATTTGCCAACCTTACTCCTTTAGCGCCCAGTGTTAAAGCGGCTTATTTCATCTGGCAGAACCCGTTTATGGCCGTCGGCCGCCAGACATTTATTGATGATATGCTAGCCAGATGCGGATTTGAGAATGCGTTTGGTCATTTGAGCCGTTATCCAGAAATTACTAAAGAAGATTTGCAGCGGGCAAACCCGGAAGTTATTCTGCTTTCTTCTGAGCCCTACCCTTTTAAGGAAAAACATGTGGCTAAGTTTGCAGAAATATGTCCGGAAGCAATTATTAAGGTTGTTGATGGTGAACGGTTTAGCTGGTACGGAAGCAGACTTTTACTATCAGCAGCTTATTTCCAAGAACTATCGGCAGAGATTCGGGCCAGTTTATAAAAAGAAAGTCCGTCTGCGGTTGGCAAACGGGCTTTCTTAACTGGTAATATGGTTTCTAATTCATCGCAATTAAACTGGTCTGTGCTTTCTGTATTTCTACCAACTGCGCTTGCAGCACAGGCAGAATTTGATCAACAAAGCCTTGAATCTCGGGGTCTTTAATTTGTTTATCGGCTTGGGTGTAGAGGTCAATCATTTCTTGGTGAGCCGTGATTTGGGCGTTAACAAAAGTTTGGTCAAAAGCATCGCCTTTTTCGTCTTCTAATTGATTTACTACTTTTTTCTTATCAATGGCAATCTCTTCTGGTAACTGAATGCTGCGGTGGCGGGCGATGGTGGCCAAGGCTTCGCTGGTTTTGCTGTGTACCCGCACCAACTCGTGGCCAAAGGCGGTAACGGCGGTGCTTTTTCCATTTTCCTCAGCTATCATGCCGGAGGTAATACCAAAAAGATCAGCTGAGGTAGCTTCTTGCAAAAACTTCTCTGTTGCAATTTTGTCGGTGTCCATACTTTTGTTGGCGGTCTCGTCACAAGCGTTCAAAGACGCGCAACTGATCATTAAGACCCAGACCAATATCCATATATTATATTTTTTCATAGGGGAGTTTTCTTTGTTCGTTCTTATACACTTACTACGGAACGATAAAAAGAAGTGTTTGAAAATTTATAGAAAATAATCACTATAAACCCACAATACAACCATCGTCTTTAAAAAATACTATAAAATTTAAGTTATTAGAAAGGTTTTTAAAACGATGCTATGTTTACCAGTCAATTTAACTAGCACTTAGAGCATGTTTAAATTTTGAAATGGGGTAAAAAAAGCGAGTCAGTCCGTAAGCAATAAGTAACCAAACTTGTTAAGCTCATGGAATCCCACTACAGGAACCTTACTGACTC
>JBBSSO010000171.1:0-5190 GCA_038241905.1 Cytophagales bacterium
AGGCAGGTTCTTTTGATGCCTGTTTGTAGCGCAAAAGACAAATTTAAACATGCTCTTAAGTTAACCTAACAGAAAACGCGCACCGCTTGGCGTCTACTTTCAGTTCCTGATCTCGCAAATTACCGCTCATGATTCTACTAATTTCTGGCACCAACAGACCCAATTCCATTACTCTACAAGTAACCAGGGTTTACCAGCAGTTGTTGGCTAAACGGAGTCAGGAATCTGCTATTCTAGATGTGCAAGACTTACCGCTTGATTTTGCTTCGCCTGCTCTTTACTCCAAAGAATTGTATTCTGATGGTTTTGTAAAACTCCGGAACCGGGTAGCCGATGCGAAGAAAATTGTGTTCATCGTACCGGAATATAATTGCTCTTTCCCGGGAGTGCTGAAAGCTTTTATTGATGGTTTAGAATACCCGGCCGCTTTGCGCCGCAAAACCGGCGGATTGGTGGGCCTTTCTACCGGAAGCCAGGGCGGCAACATCGCGCTTAGCCATTTAACAGATGTGTTGCATTATTGCGGCCTACATGTACTTCCGCAGAAGCCGCGTTTGCCTTTTGTGCACAAACATTTAATTGATGGTCAGTTTACGAACCCGTTGTACGTTACACTTCTAGAAGAGCAGATTGAGGAATTGCTCCATTTTTAAAACATCGTGCTAAACAAGAAAAAGAGGCCTAAAACTGTAAACAGTTTTAGGCCTCTTTTTCTAAAATCAGGGTAAAAACGCTTAGTCTACATTGTCATGCAAAAAGCGATTGTCGCCTAATAATTCATTGTCATCGTTGAGGTTAAACCTAGATATCTGCTTCTCCGCAGATGGAACTACGTTCTCTAGTTGCACATTCCGACGTAAATAAGCGGGAGTATCTAACTTTTCTTTATAACCTGATTCTGAAATACTATCGCTGCTGATGCGCCGTAATTGCTCGCGACGCTCTTGCATCCTTCTCTGAGCATCATTAGACACTGGACCGGCAGCCTCAGTAGTAGCATACAGATCCTCTTCCGCAAACGGAGCATACGCTTCGGCAGGCGTATCTAAATCAAAAATAACCTTATTGTCAGGAACCGGAGCCGTGCGCCGATGTGGGTCGTTGGCCACCAATTGGGTAGAAGAATCAGGCGGCACTACAGAATGCGCCGGAACTACCGGATCTACTTCTGGTACCTTAGCCGCTTCGGGGTAGGTTGCTCCGGTTGGTTCTGCCTCCGCTGAATTTTTAGGGCTTGGCAGACAAACTGTTTCGCGGGCAAAACCAGTAGCAATAACCGTCACCCGAATACTGGCCCCCAAAGAAGAGTCAATTCCGTGGCCGAAAATTACTTCAGAATCATCGCCTGCTTTCTCTTGAATATAGTCAGTAATTTCAGTTAGTTCATCCATTTCCAGTTCAGCCTGGTCACCAGACATAATAGAAAGGAGAATTTTCTGAGCGCCATGAATGTCGGTGTTGTTCAGCAAAGGAGAAGACAAAGATTCTTCAGCGGCCCGGAGCGCGCGGTTTTCACCTTCTGTGATGGCAGAACCCATTACAGCCGCACCGGAGTCCTTCATCACGGTTTTCACATCTTCAAAATCGACGTTTACCTCTGAGGTTACCGTAATGATTTCCGCAATACTTTTAGCAGCAGTGGTTAAGACGTTATCAGCTTTGGCAAAGGCTGCCCGGATGGGCAGGTTCCCGAACATCTCACGCAGCTTGTCGTTGAGAATTACCAGCACGGTGTCACAGTTTTCGCTCAGTTCTTTAATGCCGTTATCCGCTGCGGTACGTTTTTTTCTGCCTTCAAACGCAAAGGGAGCTGTAACAATACCAACGGTTAAGATATCCATTTCTTTGGCCACCTTGGCAATTACAGGCGCTGCTCCTGTACCGGTACCGCCGCCCATGCCGGCCGTAATAAAAACCATTTTGGTGTGTGCGCCCAGCAATTCTCGGATTTCCTCTTTGCTTTCAATTGCTGCCTGCTTGCCTCGCTCTGGGTTGGCGCCCGCGCCCAAACCTTCGGTCAGGGTGGTGCCAATTTGAAGTTTGTTAGGCACGCTGCTGCTTTTCAACGCTTGTTCATCGGTATTACACACCACAAACTCCACGTCTTTAATGCCTTGGCTAAACATGTGGTTCACGGCATTGCTTCCTCCCCCGCCCACACCAATTACTTTTATAATTGATTTAGAGTGAGAAGGCACATCAAATTTATACGATGAAAAAGTCATAGAATTCCTGAATTATGCATTAATAATTTTGTTGTTTATCGTCAAAATCGTCAATCAGCATTCCTTTAGTCCGCTCAAAGATTTTCTTGAAGAAATCGCCGCCGCCAACTTTTTGCTGGGCAGACTGCTTAGCCTCGTTTGATGATCTGGTCTCAGGGTTAGCCAATTCTGAGTAGCGGTTAACCCGCTCATCAATAGCCCGGTATCCGGTCAGTACCAACCCAACGGTAGTGGCGTACATGGGGCTTTTTACAGAATCAACCTTGCTCTTTCCTAAATGCTCGTTCGGGTAACCGATGCGGGCATCTAAGCCGGTTAAATATTCTACCAATTGCACTAAATTCTGCAATTGCGCCCCACCACCGGTTACTACAATTCCTGCGGCCAAATGGTTGGCATACCCGCTTTTAACAATTTCGGAGTAAACGAGTTCCACAATTTCCTCCATTCTGGCTTCTATAATAAAAGCAAGGTTTTTTAAGGAAATCTCTTTAGGAGTTCGGTCCCGCAGGCCTGGGATGGAAACAATCTCATTATCAGAGGCTTCATCCGCAATGGCTTTGCCAAAGCGTACTTTCAACTGTTCGGCTTGGTTCTGCATCACCATGCAGCCTTGCTTAATATCTGACGTAATAATGTTGCCCCCAAAAGGAAGCACCGCCGTATGCCGAATAATGTTGTCTTTAAATATAGCTAGGTCAGTGGTACCACCGCCAATATCAATTAGGGCCACCCCGGCTTCGCGCTCTTCTTCGCTAAGAACAGACATACAAGACGCTAGGGGCTCCAAAATTAACTGGTCAATCTCCAAGCCAGCCCGGGTAATGCACTTGTTAACGTTGTTAATGGCGTTAGATTGGGCCGTAATGATGTGGAAATTACCTTCTAACCGGACGCCAGACATGCCCACGGGGTCAACAATACCATCCTCATAATCCACCTTGTAATCTTGGGGCATAACATGGATGATCTCACTGCCCGGCGGAGTAACCAAACGGTACATGTCGTTCGTCAAGCGATTCACGTCCTCTACTGTAATCTCGCTATCAACAGAGGTCCGGGTAATGCTGCCGTTGTGCTGCAGACTTTTAATATGCTGCCCAGCAATGCCAACATTAACCACTTTGATATCAATGCCAGATTGCTCTTCTGCCTGACGGATAGCCTTTCGAATAGCTTCTACGGTTTTGTCAATGTTGCTAACCATTCCGCGCACTACGCCTTCAGACACCGCTTTGCCCAAGCCAAGGATCTCTAGCTTGCCGTATTCGTTTTTTCTGCCTACCAGTGCGCAAATCTTGGTTGTACCTATGTCTAAGCCTACAACTATTTTGTCATTCTGCGTCATATCGTTTTTATTCACAAATAATCTGATCCTTATATTCTACGTTTAGGCGATGGTATTTCTCCCAACCTACCACGGGCAATACTTCCTTGTAAAAAATGAAGAGTTTTCTAAACTTCTCTTCAAAATGATTTGGCATACCAAACTCAATTTTATGGTCGCCCACTTGGGTCAAGAAACTCACTTTCCCACGGGCATCTATGTGCATATAAGCAAGTTGCGCGTTCCAGAAATCATCTTTTTCTACAAACTGCAGCAAAGACAAATAAGCTTTACCCGCCGAGTCCTGAAAAAAAGTATCTGTCGGCTTCTTTACTGACTTAAGGCTGCTAGTAACCGGTAGTACATTGGCCGTATAGTGAACCGACAAAGGCAATTGTTCCCCGTTCTCGTCTACATACACGTCTCTATCAGCGCTTAACAGACGAGCGATGGGTCTGTTCTGTTGTATAACAACATTTACATTGCCTTCTAAGTCACTGGAAACCTCCGCAGCCTTGACAAATTTATGCGATTTTATCCGCATTTCCAGCTGTTTCAGGTCAATTTCCTCTTTTTTCATTCCAGCTAGAGGCTGGGTTCCGTTACGGGTTATGAGGGCTAAAACTTCCGATTCACTAAGAAAGTAATTGTTGTATTCATTATCAATTTTAATATTGACTTTTTTACATATTTTATTTGCCTGACGCTCATTTGAAAAGCTTACCAGAAAAATAAAGATCCCGCTGCAAAAAATTGCAAAGAGCAGTGCTTTCACTTTTCTATTCCAAAGCATGTTCTTTTTCATCTACCTATTTATTTTTGCTCTGGTGCAATTCATGTTATCTCATTGGAGTGGTTCGTCCATTTGAGTTCGTCTACAGATAAGCATTCAGCAATTTTCAAACTCTGCCTGTAATTTATCTTTATAATTAAGACGCACTAAGTATCCGAGCTTGCAGAAAATGAATGCGGAGGGTAATCCACTGTCACGTTTGTTAAGGTTAAAAGCATTCTTAGCATGCTGAAAGTTGTCTAAGAACTGCAAGAGCCAGAATAATTATCTAAATATACCCCTTTCCTACCAGACCACCCCAACCCAATCCTAGTTTTCACTCCATTATTTGCAGTTATTTTACACTCTTTTTAACTGCTATCTCCATCTAAGGAATTAATTTTTACCCACCCGAGTCATTTCCATTACATAGAATAATATACTTGTATAGCTCTAGTTTTTCATTTTTGGAAGTACTCTGTAATATATAAACTGGTGTAGTAAAAGTATTTTAAATGCGTTTTAGGCCTGTTTTTCGAAAAATAGGCCTAAAACAGTTTTTCATTTATCAGAGTTGAAACAGTCAAATTAAATTAACAATCATGCATCCCAAGGAAATAGCTTTCATTATACTGTTTCAAATTCAGGGCAATAGACTTAATAATTCTTGTACAATATTTTGAGCAGCATTTGGCTTAGCCAATGCCGCAATGTTTTGACTTAAAACTTTCTGCTTTTTCTCATCTTTAGCTAGCGCAAAAGCGGCGGGCCAAAGCGCGTGAGATGCGTCAATATCTTTTACAAAAATAGCGGCATCTTTTTGTACCAGCGCCAAGGCGTTTTTGGTTTGGTGGTCTTCAGCTACG
>JBBSSO010000172.1:0-5187 GCA_038241905.1 Cytophagales bacterium
AGACTCTAACGGCCAGGAAAGCGGAATTGAGCTAGATGGCGGCGCCCACGGCTACGGTTATAACTTAGGTGTGTTTTTCCAAGCTACTGAGAAATTATCCATCGGGTTAAATTACCGTTCTCAAGTAGACATGAAAGTAGAAAAAGGTGATGTGCTGTTCCGTCTGCCCGGCGCTTCAGTGATTGCCCCTAACTTTAGTGCCACGCAATTTGACGCGGAATTACCCATGCCCGCCAACATTACCTTAGGCGTAGGCTTTAAACCAACTGATAAATTAACCATCGCCGCTGATTTGCAACGCGTGCAGTGGAGCGCGTATGAGTCGCTGCGGTTTGATTTCAACGGCAACGTGGGTGGCCCAGGACTTACCTCTAGTGAGAGCGCCCGCAACTACGAAGATGTTTTCATTTACCGTTTAGGTTTACAGTTCCAAAGTTCAGAAACGGTTACCCTCCGGGCTGGAGCTTATTATGACCAATCGCCGGTGCAAGATGGCTATTTAACGCCTGAAACCCCAGATGCTGACTCTAGAGGAGTTTCTGTAGGTTTAACCCTAGCCCTGAGCGAAAAAATTGACCTAGACGCCTCGTTTCTGTATGTAAACAAAAAGCAGCGCACTGATCAAGGCAATCTTTCTGGCGGCGTAGCTGGTACGTATAAATCAGTGGCCTACGTGCCTGGCGTTGGCATTAACTACAAATTCTAACTTTTTTTCTCAGACATATCATGAAGAATATAGTTCATAAATTAGGGACGGCGGCTTTCCTTTCTGCGGCCCTACTCTTAACCGCTTGCGAGCCTGAGATTGAAGATGATACCGTCTTTACCCGCGGCAGCCAGTTAGATTTAACCAAGTTTGTAGCCGTAGGAAACTCCCTCACTGCTGGGTTTCAAGACAACGGTTTAACCTTAGCCGGGCAAGTAAATTCTATCCCTAACATTCTGGCGTTTCAGTTTTCTTATGTGGGCGGGGGCAACTTTGTACAGCCCGTTTTCCCAAGCGATAAATACAACGGCACAGGATATTTGAGACTGAATGGCTTTACTGCCTCTGGCTCACCCATCATTAGCCCTTTGCCCCTTAATGATCCTAACTTAGCTATTGTTGGCTTAGGCGCCGATGGCAAAACGCCGCTCTTATCTCGGTACACAGATTTACATGCTATTCAGAACTTTGGCGTACCCGGCATTAAACTAGCCGATATTAATACGGTAGGTTACGGCCTAAATAACCCGATGGGCTTTAACCCTTACTTTGAGCGCATTTTGCCTGCTAGTTCTCCTATGACCTATCTGCAGCGCATTGCCACCAGCCAGCCTACGTTTTTCAGTGCTTGGTTAGGCAATAATGATGTGTTGGGCTATGCCACCGCCGGCGGTTTCGCCGGTACTATTACACCCACAGCTACGTTTGATGCGCTTTACACGGAGTTAATTGCTACCATGTCTGCCAACAACACTGAAGGCATTGTCGTTACCATTCCGGATGTGCGTTCTGTGCCTTTCTTTACCACGGTTGGTCCATCGGCGAAGCCGTTGTTGGCTGGGGCTGTAGCTGCTGCTAACGCGCAAGGTTCGCCTATTACCGGGGTTTCTGTTTTAACCAAAAATACGGCTCAGCGCATAAACGTTACGCCAGCCTCTATCAAAAATGCAGATGGCGGCACTATTTTATTTACCTTAACTTCTAGTGCATATTTGCCGCTGATTGGTAAGCCTACCGGCCAATACTGGCGCGAGTTGGCCGCATCGCAAAATCCGTCCAACCCTAACGCCCAATTGGCGGGCTATTTGGCTAACTTTCAGATTGATACCACCAAAGCTTTTGGTTTAGACCCTAGAAACCCTATTCCAAGCGCCTTTGTGCTAGATGATGAGGAACAAAAGCTGGTGAACGACGCTACCAAGGCGTACAATGTCACTATTAAAGCGCAAGCTGCTGCCAAAAACCTGGCTGTTTTTGACTCCTACACTTTCTTCAATTCTATCCAGAACGGCTTGTCTCTTAACGGCGTAGCTTACTCTCCGGCGTTTATTACCGGTCATCTTTTCTCTTTAGACGGTGTTCATTTAACGCCACGCGGTTACGCCATTGTAGCCAATGAAATGATTAAAGAAATTAACCGGAAATACACAGCTACTATCCCTACCATTAACGTAACGCAATTCAGGTCGGTACTTATCCCGTAAGCGTTTGCTTGTAAACACAAAAAGGCCCGGCAATCCCGGGCCTTTTTTTATGCCCTCCGGGCGATGGAACACGTAAACGGCCAATCAATTAAAAATGTATCTTTGTTCTTGCCTTTAAACCGGGGTTTTCCCTTACACACATGAAAAAAACAACCATCAGAAGCATTATCCAAAAAGTATTTCTATTTGCCCTGCTGCTTGGCACGGTGGGGTTGAACGCTTGCAAAGACGATGTGCCAGAACTAGACGCCGCGGCTTATCTGCCAGATAAAAGATGGGTTTTTACGGAGTTAAAAGTTACCTCGCCGTTTACGAGCAATGATTTCTACGCTGATTTTGAAGACTGCGAACGCGACGATTTTATGGTGTTCAAAGACGGCGGCATTCTTCTCATGGACGAAGGCCCCACCAAATGCGATGCCGATGATCCGCAGCAAACCCAGGGCACTTGGCAGGTGCAAGGCAATACGCTCAGCATTACCGGCCTAGACTTAGGCGTTCCTAACACCACGGTCAACTTAGAAATAGAAGAATCAACGGAAACTACTTTGCGCGGCACCTTTAAAGAGCGGGTTCAAGGCATTACGTTTACCGGAAAGATATCTCTCAAAGCCCTGTAGTTGGTTTTTTTACCATCGCCGTAACAAGAAATTCTTAGCGCAGATTTACCATTTTGGAATTTTACGTTGCAGCCGGGAGAGCCTTTTTTTCTGTGAAATAATTCCTGTTTTCGGCCTGTTTTTGAGAAAAGAGGCCGAAAACAGAAAATAAAAGTGACTCGTTTTCTTGAGCAGAATAAAGGTATTGAAACGTGTAAACACGTTCTACCTAGGCTCTTAAATACCGCACCGCCGCCATCGCCTACGTATGAAATTTAACTATTTTCTTGTTTTAGCGCTCCCACTTCTTCTGGTTTTTACCGCTTGCCAAACCAAAGAAGAGGATCCCAGTCCCGATGTGAAAACGCTTTTAGCCAACCGCACCTGGCGTATGACCGCCTACACCGCCCAAGCCGCCAACGGCGATGCCGTAGATTTGTACGCCGCCCTGCGCTCTTGCGACCGCGACGATACCTGGCGTTTTGCCGACAATAATTATTATGAGAAAGATGAAAACGTGGTAAAGTGTGACACGCTCGCTCCCGCCATCTATGAAACCGGCGCTTGGAATGTACTAGACAAAACGCTGCACCTGAACCCCAGCGGCACCTCTCCGGATAAAACCTACACCGTACAGGAAATCACGCCCACCACTTTACGGCTGCAAAACGAAAAAATCACCCAACAAGCCATCGTCACTTTTGAACTAACATTTACGAGCCAATAAGCTTGTCTACAAGTTAGCGCACCGGGAAAACAAAAGCTGTTTTCCACCCAAGTCGTGCGCCAATAAATCAAAAGCTGTTTCCGGGGTATTTTTTCAAAAGAAGCCTTAAAACGCCTTCGGCCGATGGCCTACAATTGCTTTTTACGTGTCGCTTACGTGTCAAAAGTGCCAGAATTGAACTGAAAACAGAGCATGCAGAAATGCTTTATTGCTCGCTGCTTTTTTTCATCCAGCACAATATAAACAGAAAAGGGCGCCTTCCTGGGCGCCCTTTTTTGATGGACTCAAATACCTGTTTTAGGCCTGTTTTTCAGAAAACAGGCCTAAAACAGGTTAATGTGCTTGCAGCCAGTTGTCGCCGGTGCCCAGGCCTACTTCCATGGGCACGCTCAGCGGGAAGGCGTTTTTCATAAGCTCTTCAATCTTGGGTTGTACCACGGCCAACTCGTCTTTGGGTACGTCAAACACCAATTCATCGTGCACTTGTAGAATCATGCGGGTGGCCAGTTTTTCATCGCGCAGCCATTGGTCAATGTTGATCATGGCAATCTTGATAATATCTGCGGCGGTGCCTTGAATGGGGGCGTTAATGGCGTTACGTTCGGCGTAGCCGCGTACGTTTTGGTTGCGGCTATTAATGTCGCGTAAATAGCGGCGGCGGCCCAGCAAGGTTTCCACAAATTCAAGCTCGCGGGCCTCGTTAATGGCGCTGTCCATGTACTGTTTTACTGCCGGAAATTCCAGAAAATACGCTTCAATAATATCGGCGGCCTCGCGGCGCGGAATAGCCAAACGCTCCGCCAGCCCAAACGCCGATATGCCGTAAATAATCCCGAAGTTGATGGTTTTGGCCTTCCGGCGCATGTCAGAATCTACTTGCTCAACGGGCACGTGGAACACCTTGGCCGCCGTGCTGGCGTGAATGTCTTGCCCGTTCTGGAAAGCCTCTTTCATGGTGGCGTCATTGCTGAAATGCGCCATAATCCGCAGCTCTATCTGCGAATAATCAGCAGACAGCAGCACGTGGTTCTCGTCCCTCGGCACAAACGCTTTCCTGATTTCACGGCCTTTTTCGGTTCTAATAGGAATGTTTTGCAGGTTGGGATTGGTGGAACTCAATCGGCCGGTGGCCGCCACCGCTTGGTTGTAGGACGTGTGCAGGCGGTCATCTTCGGGGCTAATTAATTGCGGCAAAGCGTCTACGTACGTACTCTTCAGTTTGGTCAGCTGCCGATGGTCCAGAATCAGTTGCACAATCTCGTGCTCAAAAGCCAGTTTAGATAATATTTCCTCGCCGGTGGCGTATTGGCCGGTTTTGGTTTTCTTGATTTTGGTGCCACCCAGCTGCATTTTATCAAACAACACCTCGCCCAGTTGTTTAGGCGAGCCGATGTTAAATTCTAGCCCCGCGTGCTCAAAAATCTTCTGTTCAATTTCCTTAATAGTCACTTCCAACGCCACCGAAGATTCAGCCAGTGCCTCCGCGTCAATGCTTACGCCAGCGCGTTCCATGTGGCCCAGCACGCGCAACAGCGGGTTTTCTACGTCGTTAAAAAGGCGTTTTAGGCCTTGTTTTTCCAAAAGCGGGTCAAAGTAGTTTTTGAGTTGCAGGGTTACATCTGCGTCTTCGCAAGCGTATTCATAGACTTGCTGGGGCTGCAACTGGTCCAT
>JBBSSO010000173.1:0-5180 GCA_038241905.1 Cytophagales bacterium
CTCTTTCTGATCAATTGGTGTACTGATTTTTTTCATTCGTTGATGAATGTGGAAAACCATTCCTTCCACAATAATTACCGCGCCATCTACAATAATCCCAAAGTCAATTGCCCCCAATGACATCAGGTTTGCCCAAACGCCAAATTGTTTCATTAAAATGAAGGCGAATAATAAGGATAAAGGAATGACTGAGGCGGTTATTAATCCGCCGCGGAAACTTCCCAATAGCAGCACCAATACGAAAATTACAATTAATGAACCCTCAATGAGATTATTCTGAACGGTGCTTGTAGTCCTTTCAATAAGGTCGCTTTGGCTTAAAAATGCATCAATGTAAATGCCTTCCGGCAGCGATTTTTGAATTTCGGTTATGCGGGCTTCCACATTCTTTATAACCTCTCCGGGGCTCTCTCCTTTTAGCATTAAAACCTGTCCGCCTACTGCTTCTTTACCATCTTGCGTAAAAGCGCCATAACGCACTTGGCTGCCGTAACCCACACTTTCAGCCACATCACGAATCAAAATCGGGCTACCGCCTTGGGTGGTAACTACCGTGTTTTCCAAATCCTGAATGCTACGTGCTAAGCCCTCACCCCGGATAAAATTAGCCTGGTGGTTTTTCTCAATATACGCACCTCCGGTGTTGGCATTATTAGCTTTTAGTGCTTCAAAAACCTGGTTTAGTGAGATGCCGAAACTGTTTAGTTTTTCAGGGTTAATGGCCACTTCGTACTGTTTAACAAAGCCACCAAATGCATTGACCTCAACCACGCCGGGCACCAAAGCCATTTGACGTTTTACAAGCCAATCTTGAATGGTACGAAGCTCCATGGCGTCATATTTATCTTCGTACCCTTTCTTTAATTTAAGTGTGTACTGATAAATCTCGCCTAAACCCGTTGTAATGGGTGCCATAAAAGGCTTACCAAATCCTTCCGGAATTTCTTCGCTTACTTCTGCTAGTTTTTCTTGCACCAGCTGCCGGGGGAGGTACGTTCCTACTTCGTCTTTAAATACAATAGTTACTACAGAAAGGCCGAAGCGAGAAACGGATCGCAACTCAATAACATCGGGCAAATTGGCCATCGCTAACTCTACCGGATACGTTACAAATTGCTCAATATCTTCTGTTCCTAAATTTGGCGAGGTGGTAATAACTTGTACCTGGTTGTTGGTAATATCAGGTACAGAACCCAGTTTTATAGTGGCCATGGAATATAGACCCGCACCAATAAGAGCCACAATAAATAGCCCAATAATAAATTTGTTGTTAATGGAAAATGATATGATTTTATTAATCATAGAAAAGTATAATTTCAGTTGAAATCTACATTGCAGACAGGTGCAATGAAATGAGCTGCGATGATCTAATAGAAGAGTCATTGCGCTAGGACATAGTTATCCCGTTAAAAAAAACTGAACTATACTTTTGGAGGCTGGTAAAGAGAATCTAGATAACCAGAATGGTAATGAAAGGAATACAAGTTGAACTGAGATTTATCAGTAAACTTTAAGTGAGAGAAAAAGTTAGTGTTTACAACTGCAATAAATACTACTGGATTACAACATGAATGATGAGAATGGGTAGGTATATTATCTTGTTTTGAATCAGTATGATGACCTTGTTTTTTGACGTCGTTTTGGACGTAATCTTCTATAACATAATCAAGGAAAGAGTCGCCATACCCTTTGTGTTCATCATAATGCATGAAAACGGTAGACATTTTATGAATTTGTTCGCAAATATCCATACCACCGCATATCCCTTGGATAAAGAACAAAATGGTCAATGATATGGAAATAGCTATTTTCATAAAGTATTACAAAGGTACTGAATATTTGAGTGGATCAGGAATACTAAAGTTTATCTCCTGAGAGCTGATTTATACTTTAACATAATTTATGACCAGAGTGCTTGATTGTGCATACAGCCTAATTTAGATAATATATAAAAACATGGTTGCCTTGAAACTGAGCTAAACAATTTAAATATTTTTATAGAATGGTACGGAATACTTACCATAGGGTCTACCTAGAGCAAGAAAGAACCTTGTAAGTTTTTACTTACAAGGTTCTTTAGCTTTTATGGGTTCCTGAGAATAACCCTAATGTAGCACAACCCACATAGTTGCGTTGTCGTCTTCATACAGAGTGGTAGACAGCAATAAAATTGTACCAAAACTCTTTCAAAAGGTTGAGGCAATGTGCGTGAAGATAACATAGGGCAGCCGTTGGTGCACCGGAGTACGCCAAAGACTGCCCTGAAATATTATCTCTTAACGAACCTTTTGACTTCTCTCTTACCGTCGATGACAATATCTAGGATATAAACTCCGCTCTTGAGGGAGGAGATGTCAATCGACTCTCCGCTCTTCAGCGCTGGCAGGGTAAGCACCGTCTGTCCCACTAGGTTGAGCACCCTCGCACCGTCCGCTTTCCCGGCGAAGCGGATAGACAATTTGTTATCAGCCGGATTAGGATAAAGGTCAAAGTTCTCGGCCGTCTCATCATCAGATAATCCTGCCACAACTGGGTCGTCCTGCTTAGTTATTCTGATCCAATTCAGGTTCCAGCCACCTTCTGCCGCGTTTACGCGGAAAGTATAGGTACCCGCGGTCACGTTGACGGTTTGAGAGATGGTGGTCCAGACCTGCAACCCGCCGGTGGAAGGCACGCTTACATTGCCCAACTCAGTCGCCCCATTGTTAAGGTCGGCCTTGATGATGCCGGTGCTG
The DNA here is from genome assembly GCA_038241905.1 of Cytophagales bacterium. Lineage (GTDB taxonomy): Bacteria > Bacteroidota > Bacteroidia > Cytophagales > Hymenobacteraceae > Nibribacter. The sequence goes on from JBBSSO010000173.1 coordinate 2,736, forward strand.
TTAGTGCTAGCCACGCGGTACTCAATTAGGTAGGAACCTGTGATTGGGAAACCGACGTTTAAGTAGGTGGTCCAGTCCCCGGTATCTACGTTGTGTATGTTTTGGCCCCCACCAGTGTCCGAGCAGGTCTCCTTGTCCACGCCCGACATAGAAGCGTAGTCCTCTGCCTCTATGAGAGTAGAGGAAGCTAGAGGTGTACAAGTTGCCCCAAGGCTGTTTTTAAGTGCCGTGACGTAAGCGGCGGCGAACTTATCTCTCCAAGCATCGTCCAATAGTTTGGCTGCATCAGTGGGTCTGTCAACAAAGCCAATCTCACTTAAAACGCCAACCGCATTGTTACCATTCAAAACCCCTAAATGAAATTTAAGATAGGTTTCGTCTTCCACAGAACGTCGGCTTGTCCAACTGCCACCTGCAGCCATGCGGTCCTGAACTTCTTTAGAAAAAGTGCTGCTGGTGGTTTGATTGGGCGTGGTTCTGTTGCACCAAAAGGTTTCCGTTCCGGTTCCTCCTCCTGCATTACAGTGTATACTCAGAAATCGGTCTGCTCCCCAGCTGTTAGACATGTCTCTACGCTGAGCCAATGAAACCCACCCATTACGGGTGGTTCTCGTCATTCTTACTGTAAAGTTGGAGCACTGGCTGTTTAATTGGTCTCTTAATTTAAGCCCAACTTCTAGAGAGGTTACTATCTCCGTCTCTGTACGGCCATCTGGGTTTCCGCCACTTGAGTTATACCCATGCCCCGGGTCTATCACTATTACCTGGGCTTGCACAGAAAATGCAAAGAAGACCAGACAAAAAGCTAATGCTGCTTTAAAAAAGTGCTTTTGTATATGTGAAGTCATGATGTCTTACTTTTTGAATGTTAAATCCGCTACATATATTTTGCCTGATTTCTCATCAGAAAAAGCAATTCTCTTCCCGTCAGGAGATACATCTGCCCCCATCTCTATAATGTCAGGAGTGTTTGTGAGCTTTGTTTTAGCGCTGTTACTAATGGCCACATGGTAAAGTTCAGAGCCAGATATAGCATGGCCGTCTTTAGACTCATCCTCAAAAGTGAGTATCCCGCTGCCGTCAGGGAGCCAGCTGCTAGGCAGCCCAACCCCTAAGTTCTTCCGCTTCGCGTTCCCTTGTATAGAGTACAAATACATATTGGCCCCCTCGTTTACTATTACCATTTTCCCGTCAGGCGAAACCAATGGGCTGTAAAACTGGCCTTCCTCCTTTGTAATAACCCAAGGATCTCCATTTCCATCTTTGGCCTCCAGCTTGAGTGTTTCTGGGTTGATGTATACTTTGAGGGTAGGGCTTTTCTTGGCGCAAAAAGTGCGGTTAGCTTTCGCAGATTTATCCTCTGATAATATGCGTTCTTTGCCGCCTTTTATATCAATGCTTTTTTCTACGAGGGTTCTGGATCCAGAAGGAGAAGTTATCTTTTCGAAGAAAATCACGCCTTTACCGTCCGATGTCCACCGGGCTTTGTACCCGATTCCTTGCCCATCTTTTATTTTTTGCACGCTGCCATTTCCTGCAATTTCTTTTATGTACAGCGCATCATTATGGTGGTCGGTGAACATAAGCTTTTTCCCGTCTGGTGACCATACCGGACTACTGTATTCAGTTTTACCGGAGGTTACCTCTCGGATATTCTTTAAAACTGGTTCTTTGGCTTGTGCCTGCGCCGATAGGCTAACACTACCTACTGAAAAACTCAGGTAGATTAAACTACTTAATGTCTTTTTTAAAATCATATTGCGTGTTTGTTAAGTGAAAGTTAAGAGCTTGTTTAAGTTTTGATTTTGCTGGCGAAAACAGGAAGCGAAAGGTTCTGACGAAACGTTTCCCCGAAAGCATTCGGGGTGTGCCATTACCGCAACATAGCAGCGCTATGGTGAGAGAAAAAGGCGATGACGGGTTCTTTTGATGCCTGTTTGTAGCGCAAAAGACAAATTTAAACATGCTCTAAAATATTAAAAAAGTAACGAAAGAGTTAACAACCTTTCTTGCGCTGGGGTTCACAGAGAAGGTGTACTAAAGTCGATCCCTCTAAGGAACATTTATTTGCCACTACCAATGTTAAGGGCTTACCCACTAGGCTAGTACTTCCCCTAATTTACTCTTAGGACCGTTGCAAAATGGTTTTTTTAACAGAGAAAAGTCACTAAATTAAATTGGGTAATTGTATGTTAACGTTAGAGCTGCCTGTGTTCTACACAATTGGTGTCTCTGGATAAGGTAGGTAATAAACTTTAGAATGTCTGTAAGGCAACAGTGTCTTTTATAAACTTTATCGTCTTTATATTTAAATATGATAAATCAAGGAGACCATAAAATGAGACAGACTTATTTGTTTCTATTTTATGGCAATATGTACATAATTTAAATACATTCAATTAAAATTCTGCTTGAATAGCTATGAAATGAAACAGGTATTAAAAC
>JBBSSO010000174.1:0-5174 GCA_038241905.1 Cytophagales bacterium
GCCCAAATAAGTAATAATAATAGACATAATGATGGCGTTTAAGCTAATCATCATGTTGGCTTTATTATCGGCAATAGCACTTAGGCTAATGTGGTTGTCATAGGTGCTTTTGAACATGGTCTCAATGCCGCGCTTAGACTGGGCCGGGTTCTCACGTTTCTTTTTCTCTTTCTTCTTCTTTTTCTTGGTCAGTTCCAATAAATGGTTGCGTTGCTCCTGTATATTGGTGCTCAGTTGTTTAGAGTATTTAGCCTGCGCCGGTTGAGACCTAAAACTTACTGAAAGCAGAAAGTCAAGCTGGTATTGGGCCCACTCTAAGTCAGTGAACGTGCGGTCTAGAAAGATTTCCCACTCTACGCGCAAAAGTTCTGCGGTGGCAAAAAAAGTTTCTTTGCCAATGTTGGCAATATCTGCATCTACCAGAATATCTTCTAGCAAATGATGGGTCAGCTGGCCGTGTTTAGTGGCCATAATGCACCGCGATATTTGGTTTATTTTCTCCTCAGGATAATTTTCGTTTTTCAGGAATGTTTGGGCAATTATTACGCTTTCTTCCTCGTGGTTTTCATAGGTAGAAATGTAACCGGTATCATGAAACCAGGCAGATAACAGCAGTACCTCTAATTTGTCTTCGGTTAATTGATAAGCCTCGGCCAATTGGCGCGATTCCTTCACTACTTCAAACGTATGTTTGTAGTTGTGATAGACCAATTTTTTTGACAATTTCTCTTTGAAAAGCGCAAAGACAAAGTTTCCTGCCTTTCTGATGAGATCTTCTTTTTCCATATGGTAAATAAGGGCGGCTAAGCCCGTAGCATTTGATTAGGGTGCTGGTGGTCTTGCCGCTGTAGTACCTGCATCCAAAGGTTTAAAACGTGCATCGGTGTTGTAAGGTTAGCGCTGCCGATGCTGTTTTAGGCTTCTTTTTTGAAAAACACGCCTAAAACTAGTTTCCACGCCATCGGGCAAAGCCCGATGCAAAAGTAAGCAGTTCTTTAAAGCGCGTTTCCGGCCTGTTTTTTCATAATCAGACCAAAAACGTAACGCTCAGGCAAACGGCCTTGGGCACGGTTAGAACACTTTCAGTCCTCTGGACCTAACCTTATTTCGCGCCCATACGTCTTGCCCGTAAATATAAGCTATTTGCTTAATTTACGGCTACTATAACATCGCATAAGCCATATTAGCAAATTACTTACTAGCTTTAGACTTCTATTTCTTCTGGTCATAAGCGGTTCAGAAAAAAGAAGTCATCGTCAGCCTATACATGAAAAATAAATTCTTTCTTTCCCTACTTCCCGCGGTTGTCTTTGCGTTGTTGCAAGCCTGCACCACAGCAAAGCCCTATTACGCGCCCTCTGTTACTAGCTGGCAGAGTGTGGATGCCCCAGATTCTTCACAACTGAATTACAGCGTTTTTCTTATTGGCGATGCAGGCGCCCCGGTCACAGACAAACCTGACGCTACGCTATCCTTGCTAAAAACCCAGATTAACCAGATTGGCATGCGCAGTGCCGTGGTTTTTTTAGGCGATAATATTTACCACAACGGCCTGCCCAAACCCGGCGCCTATGACCGTAAAATTTCTGAAGAGCGCATGACTACCCAGTTAGACGTGCTCAAAGGCTATGCCGGCGAAAAATACATGATCCCCGGCAATCACGACTGGGGCGGTGGTAGTGGCTCCCCAGATGGTTGGGAGGCTGTTATGCGCGAAGAGCGTTTTGTAGAGGAATACCTAGCCGATAGCAATATTGTGGTAGGCAATGACTTTTTTGTGCCCGGCAACGGCTGCCCCGGCCCTTTTGAAGTGCGTATTGAAGATGATATTGTCCTGATTGCGCTTGATTCTCATTGGTGGTTGCACCCCTATGAAAAACCGTACGGCGATGACAACATTTGCGGAGTGGTAAATGAGGTAGACATGCTGGTGCAACTAGAAGATGTTATTGATAAAAACAAAGACAAAAACATTGTAGTAGTAGCCCACCACCCTATGTTTAGCAACGGCATTCACGGGGGGTATTTTAACTTTATAGACCATCTGTTCCCGCTCGCAATCATCCGGAAATGGTGGGTATTGCCGTTGCCCATCATTGGGTCTATTTATCCGCTCTCTAGAAAGTACGGCGGCATTGCCCAGGATATTCCGCACCCCACCTATCAGGCCTACATCAAGGGGCTTACTACTATTTTTGCCAAATATGACAACATTATCTATGCCGCCGGGCATGAACACAACCTGCAATATTTTAAAGCAGGCAAGTTGCCTCATATTATAAGCGGCTCTGGTTGCAAAACGCAGCACGTTAAAGATGGTGGCGATGTCCTTTTTGCCCAAAAAATACAGGGCTTTGTGCGCGCTAATTACTACAAAAACGGAGAGGCTTGGGTTGAATACTGGACGACTGACCCAAAAGCAGAAGGAGAAGGCTCACTTATCTTCCGGACGAAGATGTACACCAAGAAAGTACAACAAGAAGAAGAGTTGCCAGCAATTTCAGGCAATTTCTTAGACAGCACCATCACCATCGCCTCTAATATAAAATACTTGGCTACAGGTATTAAGCAAAGTTTTCTGGGCAAACATTACCGCCCTGAGTGGGTGACCCCAGTTAAAATGCCTCTTCTGGATTTGGGTACGGAGAAAGGCGGCCTAGTGCCCTACAAAAAAGGCGGGGGGAAACAAACTACTTCTTTGAAGCTCCGCAACGAAGAGGGCCGCGAGTACAGCCTGCGGTCGGTTAACAAAGACCCTACCAGCGTGTTGCCCGTGTCATTGCAAAAAACGTTTGCCCGTGATCTTTTACAAGACCAGATTTCGGCGCAGCACCCGTATGGGGCAGTTATTGCCGCAGATTTAGCCGGCTCAGTGGGTGTGTTTCATACCAACCCCAAGCTGGTGTATGTGCCCAATGACCCGCGCCTACGCCAATACCAAGACGAGTTTAGCAACATGGTGGCGTATTTTGAAGAAGACGCCGATGAAGACCACTCAGATGTGGCCAGCCTAGGTTTTGCGACCAACATAGTAGGCACTGAGAAAGTATTGGAGCGGAAAAGGAACGACCATGACAACCAGGTAGATGAGCAGGAATTTGCCCGGGCTCGCCTGCTAGACATGCTCATTGGGGACTGGGACCGCCACGGAGGCCAATGGCGTTGGGTGGAAACCAAAAGCGGCGATGACAACCGCAGCTTCCGGCCTGTGCCCGAAGACCGCGACGTGGCTTTCTTTAAGGCCGATGGTATTATTCCGTGGTTGGCCAGCAGACGCTGGGCCATCCGAAACTTTCAGAACTTTGGGTATGATTTCGGAGATTACAAGGGCCTAAACCTTTCTGCTCTTACCACAGACCGCACTTTCCTTTCTAGTGTAACCCGCGCTCAATGGTTAGCCTTGGCCCAGGAAATGAAAAGCATACTTACTGATTCCCTCATTGAAGAAGCGGTACGCAAAATGCCGCCAGAAGTGTACCCGCTCTCTGGCCCAGAAATTAGTGCAAAACTAAAATCGCGCAGAGATTTGTTGCCGGAAGTAGCTGATAAATACTATTTGCACATAGCCGAGGATGTAGACATTGCAGGGAGTGACAAACGCGAGAAATTTGAAATAAACCGCTTGAGTGATGGCGGTACGGACGTAACCGTCCGGAAGATAAACAAGCAGGGCGAGGTTAAAAAGATACTATACCATCGGAAGTTTAATTACAAAGAAACCGAGGAAATAAGAATCTACGGTTTGGGTGGCGACGATGTGTTTGAGTTGACCGGCCACACCAAGAACGGCGCCATGATTCGGATTATTGGGGGCGAGGGCAAGGATACCATCGTAGATAAATCTTATGTAAAGGGCTGGGTGCGCCGGACCAAAATTTACGATGATACCCTTGGCGGCAACTACATTGTTTATGGGCCAGAGTCTGAAGATAAAACCGAAGATTACCCCGAAGTAAACATTTATGACAGAGATAATTACCGCTTGTCTTACTTTGGGCCCAGACTTTCTGTAGAGTACAACGAGGACGATGGACTTTTCTTGGGCGGCGGCGTGTTGTACCGAAACCATAAATTCAGGAAAGAGCCGTACGCTTCTGAGCATTATTTGCGGGCCAATTATGCCATCGCTACTAAAGCCTATAACATTAGGTATGATGCAGAATACAAGCAGATTTTAAACGACAAACTAGACTTAGGCGTAAAGGCCGCCATTTATGGGCCACAGTACCAGATTAACTATTTAGGGATGGGCAATGAAACCACGCAAAACCTAAATATTAGAGATTACCGCATTCGGTTATCCAGGATTTTGGTATCGCCGACTTTTAACACCGGGTATTCTAGGTTTGTTAGAATGGGAATTGGGCCTTTGTATGACCAATACAGAGTGCAACGCAATGCCAGCCCCTATCTGGAAAGTATTTTAGACGATTCAGAATTTGGGGTAGACCGGTTTGTAGGAATAAGGGGTTTCCTCAATTTGGCTGCCGTTAGTACACCAGTTAACCCACGCATTGGGTTAAAATGGCTCACTGAATTTTCTTATAACCACCAATTGAATGGGCAAAAGATGAATTTTGGGCAGGTTGCTTCTGAGTTTATGTTCTATATTGGACCAAGATTGCCGTTCCAGGTTACCATCGCGGCTCGAATTGGAGGTGCCCACAACTTCGGAGATTTTCCGTTTTACCAGGCCAACACGCTGGGCGGGCTAGAGAATTTGCGCGGCTACCGCCGAACCCGTTTTGCCGGACGTAGCAGCATTTACCAAAACACTGAGCTGCGGGTAGAACTGTTTAAGTTTAACGTGTACCTTTTTCCGGGTAAATTTGGGGTAATTGGCTTGGTAGACCACGGCCGCGTTTGGGCAGACGGGGAAGAATCTAGCAAAATTCACCGCGGCATAGGCGGTGGTATTTGGGTAGACGTGCTGCGGCAAGTGGTAGTGAGCGGTACCTACACCAAAGGCGAAGATGAAAGCCTGATGAACCTTAATTTCGGCTTTTTGTTTTAGAGGCCAGTAAAAAAGTAGCGATTCTACTTTATCAGCTTATGAAGAATATAATTGGTATCTGGCTTGCGTTTGCCCTCTTTTGCCTCCCTGAGAAGGCAGCAAGTCAGGGGTTTTTTACGGATTCCGTGAGAGCGATGGAGCAAATTACTGACCCCAAAGA
>JBBSSO010000175.1:0-5128 GCA_038241905.1 Cytophagales bacterium
GCTACAACCTCCGCAATATCTTCGGCGGTTACTTCTTCTTGCAACATGTGCTCGCCTTCTTGCTGTACTTTTACCTGCTCCTGAAAATCTTTTAGCCTGACTTCAGCCTCCTGAATTTTCCCGTACCGCAGCTCGGCCACGCGGCCGTAATCTCCGGACCGCTCGGCTTGGTCGGCTTCCAGTTTAAATTGTTCAATGGCTTCTTTTTCTTTCTGAATGCCTTCAATAACTTGTTTTTCGCTTTGCCATTTAGCCCGCAGGTTGTCTCTGGTTTCGCTTAAATCTGCAATTTCTTTAGAAAGAAGGTTCTCTTTTTCTTTATCGTTTTCTCTTCTGATGGCCTCGCGCTCAATTTCTAGCTGCATGATTTTGCGCTGCACCTCGTCTAGTTCTACCGGCAAAGAATCCATCTCAATTCTAAGTTTGGCAGCAGCCTCGTCAATTAGATCGATGGCCTTGTCTGGCAGAAAACGGTCAGTTATGTAGCGGCTAGAAAGTTCTACCGCGGCAATAATGGCATCATCTTTTATGCGCACACCGTGGTGGAGTTCATACTTATCTTTGATGCCGCGCAAAATTGAAATAGTGTCTGGCACCGTGGGTTCATCTACAGTCACGGTCTGGAACCGGCGTTCCATGGCTTTGTCTTTCTCAAAATACTTTTGGTATTCTTTCAAGGTAGTGGCCCCGATGGCGTGTAATTCGCCCCGCGCCAAAGCTGGTTTGAGTAAATTAGCCGCATCCATGGCGCTGTCGCCGCCCGCCCCGGCCCCGATGAGCGTGTGTATTTCATCAATAAAGAGTACAATTTCGCCCTCGGCGTCTACCACTTCTTTTATAACGGCTTTGAGACGTTCCTCAAACTCGCCTTTGTACGTGGCGCCCGCCACCAAAAGGCCCATGTCTAAACTCATGATGGTTTTGGATTTCAGGTTTTCAGGCACATCGCCGGAGACAATGCGCTGGGCCAATCCTTCCACGATGGCGGTTTTACCCACGCCGGGCTCGCCCAACAGAATGGGATTATTTTTGGTGCGGCGACTCAAGATTTGCAGCACGCGGCGTATTTCCTCGTCGCGGCCAATAACCGGATCAATCTTGCCTTTACGTGCTTGCTCGTTTAGGTCGATGGCGTAGCGTTTGAGTGAATTGTATTTCGCTTCAGCGTTTTGGTCGGTTACTTTAGAATCGCCGCGCAATTCTTTAATGGCGGCTTTTAGGCCTTTTTCGGTGATGCCTGCGTCTTTTAAAAGCGTGGCGGTTTTGTCTTTTCCGGCCAGCAAACCCAAAAGCAAATGTTCAATGGCTACGTATTCATCGCCGAACTCCTTTAAAAGCGAGGTAGCTTTTTGCAAAAGAGCCGCGGTATCATTGGCTAAATACGGACTGCCGCCGCTCACTTTTGGGTACGCATTCACCAATTCTTCTAGGCGAGAAGTGAGTTGGTTTTCGTTGACGCCCAGCTTCTTGAGGTAAAAATTGGTTACGTTTTCATCGGATTGTAAAATTCCTTTTAGCAAGTGGCCTGTTTCAATGGCTTGTTGCTGGTTGCCGCCGGCAATTTCGGTGGCTTTTTGAACGGCCTCTTGCGCTTTAATGGTATAGTTGTTAAAATTCATGGCTGGGGATATAGTCTATCAGTTATTCCTGTCTTTTAGTACGGCAGTAAGAGCAAACGAGATGCCGTGGGGTTTTAGGCCTGTTTTCCGGAATTTGTGGCAGAAACAGGAGTTTTCTATTTAACATAATGTGACAAAAAGACGGTTTTTTTGTGGGACGCTCGTAGGAGCTACGCACACTACGAGGTCTTTTGGGCATACGTCTTAAAAGTCGTTTTCTGCTAGGAATGAGGAGATGGATTTAAATTCGGCGGTGTTGTTTTGGTGGAAAGTTTTGAACCAGTCTTTACCACCAAACCAGTCTAAAACCGATTCTAAGGTGTTGTGCGTAGAGTTAGCGATAGCGCTCTACGCATTTCAGAATATCCAATCTTCAGATTGGCTACAATCATTTACTCTATCATTGCGACCGGTACCAGCCCTTGCAGTCCGGCATAATCGCGGGCACTGCTGTAGAGGTAATGCTCTGGCTCTTCTACCCAACCTTCATTGACTGGGTTGTCATGAATATACTGCAGCTTTTGGTCTATAAAGGTATTGCTAGAGAGCTCCATGGCATGGTTGTTTTGTTGCCAAAACTGATAGGTTGTGTTGCGGCTATTATGCTTGGCGGCAAAGGCAAATTTATCAAGGAGCCATTCTCTGCGGCTTTCCAGCAAGCTGCTTTCAATCTCCCGGATGATTTGTTGAGCCGTATATTTCTTTAAATCCCGTAAAACGCCAGACAAAACCGTGCTCTCAGGTTCCTTGGCCGAAATAATTAAATGAGCATGGCTGCTCATCAGACACCAGGCATGCACTTGTAATCCTTTGTGCTGACAACAATACCGTAGGCTTTCCACAAATATTTCTTTGTACTTGGCCCTAATGAAAACGTCTAGCCAGAATACAACAGAGAAGGTTACAAAATACATGCCGTCCGGGTTCTGCATGTGGTAGGGCCGGGGTTCTGGGGACATGGCTAAATAAATTTAGTTAAATTCTGTAATACGCCAATCTGGAATACGCCAATCTGGAGATTGGCTTTCCGGCAGTGCGTAGAGCGCTGTCGCTTACTCTACGCACAACAACAACAACAACAACAACAACAACAACAACAAATATTAACAATCCTCGCGCCAAAGACCTCGTAGTGCGCGCAGCTCCTACGAGTGTCGCCACCACCTACGCTACCACCACCTTACGCCACCCGCAAAGCCAATTCCCGCAGCCAATGGTAAATCTCCCGCAAAACAGTTACGTCTAAAATAGCTTCGTCTTTGGAGAAGGTTAAAAGAAGGCCGGTTTCTTCATCGTCTTGCTTAAATTCTAAGTCGGCGTTGGGGTGCTTTAGCAGGAAAGCGCGCAGGTCTGGGTCTGAAAATAAGGCTTGAAGGGTTTCGGGTTGGTTGGTTTTAATGATGAAAGCTGCGTCTAGATCTTCGTAGCCCAGTTTTGTGTCTTCCATCCCGAAAACTATCCCTATCTCATTCACCCAATCTTGGCGGTAAAAATGAAACCGCAGGCTGGAGTTGCCTGCCACGGGCGCCAAGAAATTGGTGGTAGAAAACCCGCTTTCAAAACCGCCGCCTAAATCAATGTCAATATCAAAATAAACGTCTTGGTCAGGTTGCTGTAGGTGGGCGGCGTATTGCAGTACTTGGCCTTGGTTGGCCATATCCACGGCCACGGCTTGCCACAGTTCTTCTTGGGTGGCCGCAGTAAAAGTCTTTATATTTTCCATCGATTTAAAAGTAGTTTTAGTGAAAGAGAACGGCACAAAAAAGCCCGGCCTACTCTTTAGACGTAGGGCCGGGCTTTGGGGTTAAAATCTTTGCTACCTAGCGGGTAGTAGCAGTGTTTTAGGCCTGTTTTTCGAAAAACAGGCCTAAAACAGGAAGCCATGCTACTAATTATTGCAGGTTCTTAAAGAAAACCGGCGAGTTGCCGTACAGCGGCGTGGAGCCGTTCCATTTCTCAATAAACTGCTGCTGAATGAGAAGCGGGGTCAAGGTAGCTTGCCGAAGGCGGTTGGCTTCGGCTTCGGCTTGAGCTTCTACAATCTTTTTGCGGGCCTGGGCCTCGGTTACCTTTAGTTCATTTTCTACCTGCATGGCTTGTTGCACGGCGCGGTTTTTTAGGTTTACGGCACGCACAATTTCCACTGGGTACGTGAGGCCGCTGGTCATTTGCTCCAGTTTAAAACCATCGTTCTGCAAGGTAGAATCTAAAGTAGATTGCACCTGCGCTTCAAATTGCTGGCGCTTGGAAATAATCTCCTCCGTGCTGTATTGGTTTAATCTAATCCGGAAGGCGTCTTTCACATAATTGAGCATGGTGGTTTGCGCGATAATATCAATGTGCTTGCGGTATTTCTTAAAAATCTTTGGCGACTCCCCCGGCTTTACATAAAACGAAATAGTAGGGTCAACCGTGAACACTGACCCATCTTTGGCGTTGACCGTGAAGGCATCGTAATCTCGGGTTTGGATGTAGGTCGGGAATTCGTACACTTCTTCGGTGAAGGGGTTGTACCACACGCGGCCTGTCACCAATGACACGTCTTGCACGCCTTTGTCGGTACCGTAGAGTTTTACCAAAATGCCTTCGTGCCCGGCATCAACGCGGGTGCAAGACTGCGTTACAAAAATGGAAGCGATTAAAAGCAAGACAGCGGAAATAATTCCGGTGGAAACGGAGCGGGTCATGGACGGCGGTTTAAGTGAGAAAGTAGGTAACGGATAATAAAAAAGTTGGCGATTAGCAGCAAGACTACATACAAGACGCCCAACGCAACGGCCGTGTCTGAGGGCTGGCGCAACAGTTGGGTAATCTGAGAAAAAGAGAAGATGTCTAGCGGGATGAGTAGAAAAAGCAGCAGTAGGTATTTAAGTCTCATGGGCCAGGCAACCAGATCGGTTAAGACATCAATAATAGTAAAAATTGCCCACAGTTTAGCCGTTTGCGTATCCTTATTTCCAGAAGCTCCTCGTTTTTTGCCTACTATTTAGTCTTAGTTTATCGTACTTCGGCTTTGTAAACCTCGGCGTAATGGTCGGCTAGTCGAGTTGGTTCCGGCAGTTTGTGGCGGAGAGCCGAGTGCAGCACTACATCCGTAGCAGAAGCCAAATCCATCAAATGGCCGGTGAGACAAACACCGGTTTCACGTTGTCTTTGGTTCTAATCACATTGCCCAAATGCTCGCCTTTGTGCAGGAGCGGCGTTATACTGCCTTTGGTTTTTTCGGGTTCTTGGTAAGTGCCGGTCAGTACTTTTTTGGCTACGCCGATGGTTGGTATGTTTAGCAACACGCCTAATTGGCTGGCAATGCCCAAGCGCCGCGGGTGCGCAATGCCGTGCCCGTCTACCATAATAAGGTCCGGCTCGTGCTGCAATTTGCCGTAGGCTTCTACCAAATTAGGAGCTTCTCTAAACGCCAGAAAACCCGGAATATAAGGCAAGGGCGCGGACGCATAATGCCACACGCTTTCCACCAATTCCAACGCGGGATAAGACAAAACCACAAAAAC
>JBBSSO010000176.1:0-5123 GCA_038241905.1 Cytophagales bacterium
AATCTTATTCATGCTGCGGTAAGGAACCAGCATGGCGCTGGTGATGAAATAGCCGGTAGTATAAAACGCTACATCGGTAAGGCCCCGGCCCGACATGGCCATAATCATGGCAGAGTCTGTGAACGATATAATGTTACTTGAAATGTTGCCTAAAAAAGCATAAAAACCGTATTGCACCACTTCTTTTAAAGGCACAATTTTAAGCATGTATTTGCCGGGACGCACAAATAATTGCCGCAACCAAAGCAGATATACAAGGCAAATAAGCGCGCTGCTGGAATTAACGGCAATAAATAAAACGACAAACCAATGGAAATCTACCCATCCCCAGAAATAGAAAACGGCAATAACCAAGGTTAGAATCCGGACTAGAAAATCTTGCAGAAATGTCTGCACCACCGTTTTATAAAGCGCCCGCAGGTAGGCGTCTAACAAAAAAAACAGCAGCATGAAAAAACTGAGCGGTATAATGTAGTAGTAATATTCAATCGCCAGCGGCGAATCCTTGCCGTAATAGCCAATAACCGTGGGTTTTAGCAGCAGAAAAAGAATGCTGATGACGGCAAAACCGGCCAGCGGAATTAGGAGCATCAGGAACAAAAAGCCGTTGTGCTGCTTGCTGCGGTCTCTAAAATAAGGGAAAAAACGGGCGGCGGTATTGGTGAAACCCAGCGCGGCAAACTGCGCAAACACGGGTGCTACGCTTATTAGAAAGCGCGTTAAACCTACTTTATCCGGATCGGCCAAGAAATGAGGGAGCACCAGAACCGTGTTTATGTACCCAACCACCAGCCCAATAGTGGAGATAAGGGTATTTAGGTAGCTCTGTTTACGGACGACATCCATGGAATGCGAAGGGAGTTTTAGGGCTGTTTTTTGAAAAAGAGGCGCAAAACAGCCGCGCAATAGCCTGCAAAACTAACAGCTTACGCGCAGCTATCGCTATATTTTTGAAATTAGGCGGCTGCTTACCTTTCGTTTAGAACGGCTTCTTGCCCAGTCAAAAATTTTGTGCCTTCCGCTTGCAAGAATTGGGCGATTTCCTTGAAAATTATTAATCCACCGGGCAGTCCTGTTTTAGTGAAATTCTCGTTATGCCACAGCAAAGTAAAAACGCCGTTAAATCGTTTAATCTCTAAAAGCATGGGAGCAAGGGCGGGCAGTACATCGTGGGGCGCGAGTTGCAGGTAATTTGGATGATGCAAGGTTATATCCATCAAGTTGAGCGGCAATTCCCAGACCGATGACATTTGTTTCTTTTTAAAATCGTAGAGCCGAAACGGGTGGCAGTAGCTGTTCCGAAAACCAAAATGCTCCGCAAAGCCCAAGCTTGCATCATACGTTACTCCGGTTTCAGTTAGAACAGAGGTAGAATTTTGCGGCGCAAACCGAAGGTAATGAAAGCGGTTGCCAACCACGTTAACTGGAAGTTTGCTTTTTTCTTTTTGTAGTTGGGCGCTATCGCTGCCGCTACCATGACTGCCGTGCAAGCCAATCTCATGACCTGCTTCTTTTAAACGTTTAATTTCCCGCTGAATCTTGCTTGACGTAATATCATAATCTGCATTAGGGTGACCGGCGTGTTTTTTGTTGTGAGGTAAGAAGAAAAAAGTACCCATTGCGTTTAAAACGGCCAGTTCTTTTTCTACTTGTGGCAGGTTAAACCAAGCATCTCGGCCCAAAGCTTTTCTCAGAGCTAAGGAAATAAACAGGCCTACTTTCCTTTTTTGCAGAGCTGGTTTTCCGGCAACTTTCCAAGCACTTTGGAGGTGATCTACGTCATGAGTTAAGCAGGTAGCAAAGTCTTTTCCGTGCCATGTTTTAAGCGGTACGTCGACGCCGTACGCTTGCGCTACCGCATCCCGCAAAATCTCAAAATAGTAGTTTACAATTGGTAAAGTAACCAATCCATATTTAGCCTGCACCGATGCCTGGTACGGAAATCGGCCGAAGGCGTCACGGGTAGAACTATAAAATTCTTGCCAGCCGCTAAGCAAGTAAAAGCTGCTAGCCACCAAATCGTAATTTACAATAGCGTGGCCTTTGGCGTTGGTAGTAATCCAGTCGTGCGTGGAAGAAGTATGAAAAAAAAGCGGAATAGAAGTTTCTTTCCACTCTTTAAAAGTTACTTTCTGTGGAAAAGGATTTGACTCCTCAAAAAAATCTGTTTCCGCCTGCTGAATTTGAATTTTGCTTTTCCCATCCAACCCATAATTTATTTCTAGCCCTACGGGGAAATGATAAATCCGGTGAAAATGGAAAAGTACATATTCAAAAAGTGGGTGCACTAGCATATTTTATTTTCCTGTTTTAGGCCTGTTTTTTCAAAAACAAGCCTAAAACAGGGCGGTTAAGCGGTAAGCAAGCGGGCCAATTTCTCAGTAAGAGCTCGCCGCGAATATTGGGTGTAATTGATGATGGGCAAATCTAGGTTGTAATTTACTTTCCAATTAGAACTCATTTGTTGCAAGTGTTCCAGCATCAATTCATAGGCTGCGTAATGGAACACTCGGCCCGCGCCGCATTCATCAATAATGCGATCGGCGTCACCGTTAATGGGGCCGAGGCAGATAATGGGCTTATTAGCGGCCAAATACTCAAACAATTTACCAGTTAAAATCCCAAAGTTATTAGGTACATCCGGGATTGCCATTAGCAGCACCGTGCTAGCCATCAGGTATTTAATGGATTCCGCGTGGGGTACGTAATCAATAAATTCTGTGATCAAAAGCAGCCCAGCTTCTTCAATTTGGCGCTTTACTTCATCAGATACCTGACCTACAAAACGCAATTTGTAGCGCATGAACGGGTGCTGAGTCATGGTATCGCACAGCGCCTGAAGAAAACCTTCTACGCTGTACGCTTCGGTGATAGTGCCCGTGTAGGTGATAATAAATTCTTGCTCCGATGGCTGAGAAGGGTGCACAAAATCGTCCTCATCGTAACCGTTCGGAATTACGTGAATTTTATCTGGATTTAAAGTAGCAGATTTGTTTAAGAAAAGTCGCTTTATGTCATCGCTAACCACTATAATGGCATCGGCATGTTCCAGAACTTCGCGTTCATAGGTGGCATCTAATTTCTGCGCCAGCACCGTGTGGTTTAGGTCTTGGTAATAGTAAATATCGGTCCAAGGATCGCGCAAATCCGCAATCCACTTCAGCCCAAATTTCTTTTTAAGTTTTAACCCAACCAACTGGGTAGAATGCGGTGGCGAAGAAGTAATTACAGCCTGTACCGGTTGCCTTTTCATCACTTTGGTGGCAGCATCTAGCGCAAAGCGGTTCCAACCCACGCGGGCATCTGGTATGAAAAGATTGCCGCGCAAGAACTTGAAAACCTTTTGCAAAAGCGTTTGTGGGCCGGTATTAGCAAAGCCGCCGAAAGGAATGGACTGCTTGCCCGTCAACTTTTTGTACAGCCCAAACGGCTCCCGCGTAGCAGTCCGGATTACCTTAATATCCTCCGGAACCTCGTCTAATAAAGTTTGATCAATAATTGGGTAAGAAGCCTGTTTTTCATCAACGGTAATAACCGTGGGAGTTACTCCAAACTGAGGCAGGTATTTTACAAATTTAAGGCAGCGCTGCACCCCCGCTCCGCCCGAGGGAGGCCAGTAATACGTAATAAAAAGCGTGTTGTACTGAGATGGCGTATTCGGTGATTTCAAAATTTTAAGATGTAGAGTAGTTGCATTAAAAATAGGAACTGTTTTGGGCCTCTTTTTTGAAAAACAGCCCAAAAACAGCTAAAAACTCAAGGTAAGAAGAATCTATTAATTTCTATATGAAAACTGCGCTACAATAATTTTTGTGGTCCGTTTAGCTTTTACAATCGATGGTAGGTAAGCCCATTCAATTTGCTGCAGAAAAATCTAAAAACTACTTGTGGACGTCTCTATTGATGCTCAGGTTTTATTAATCGATGAAAATCTATTCTTCGATATATAATAAAAAGCAAAGAACGAATATACACTAGCTAAGCTGAAGAATGCTGTACTTCGGCAATTTCTCTGTATTTTTGTCGATAGGGTGCGCGCGAAATGCGTATTTAGTTTTTCGCGCCATTTGGCCTAGTCAACTGCGCCGCTCTATTGTTTCCAGTATTATATCACTATATCACGCCGACTTTCACTGCTATGTTTGAGAATTTAAGTACCAAATTAGACCGCGCCTTTAAAACCCTAAAAGGGCAGGGCAGCATTACCGAAATTAACGTTGCCCAGACTATAAAAGAAGTTCGCCGCGCTTTGGTAGACGCCGATGTGAACTACAAGGTAGCCAAAACAGTGACCGATAAAATCAAGGACGAAGCCATGGGTCGCGACGTGCTGATTTCGGTATCGCCGGGGCAGTTGATGGTTAAGATTGTGCACGAGGAGCTCACCGAGTTAATGGGCGGCGAGAAAAAAGATATCAACATTACCGGCAGCCCGGCTATTATTTTGATTGCGGGCTTGCAAGGTTCTGGTAAAACCACTTTTACGGGCAAGCTTTCTAATTACCTAAAAAAGCAAGGCAAGGGAGTTTTGGTTGCCGCCTGCGACGTGTACCGCCCGGCTGCTATTGACCAACTTAGCGTTCTAGCCGAGCAAGTTGGCGTAGAATTCTATGCAGAGCGAGATTCAAAAGATCCGGTTTCTATTGCGCGCAATGCTGTTGAGCACGCCAAGCGCACTGGCAAAAAAGTAGTTATCATTGACACCGCTGGCCGTTTAGCTGTGGATGAAGCGATGATGAAGGAAATCTCTGACATCAAGCAAGCCATCAAACCCACCGAAACGTTGTTTGTAGTGGATTCCATGACGGGCCAAGATGCCGTAAATACTGCTAAAACATTTAACGAGCGCATTAATTTTGACGGTGTAGTCCTGACTAAATTAGACGGTGACTCGCGAGGTGGAGCTGCTCTTTCTATTCGGGCGGTAGTAGAAAAACCCATCAAGTTTATCTCTACTGGCGAGAAAATGGAAGCCTTGGATTTATTCTATCCAGAGCGGATGTCGCAGCGGATTCTGGGCATGGGCGACGTGATATCTTTGGTAGAACGCGCTCAGCAGACCTTTGACGAAGACGAGGCCAAACGCATCAATAAAAACATCCGCAAGAACCAGTTTAACTTTG
>JBBSSO010000177.1:0-5110 GCA_038241905.1 Cytophagales bacterium
ACTGGCGTGGGCGTTGCGCAACCGGGCCACGTTTCCGCTAGAAACCAACACCGCCGATTACGCCATGATTCTGCGCGTGCCGGGCATCGGGTTTAAATCGGCTAAGAAAATTGTGGCTGCCCGCCGTTTTGGAGCCCTTACCTGGGAGCATTTGCGCCAAATGGGCGTGGTCTTGAAACGCGCCAAATATTTTCTCACCTGCGGAGGGCGCAGCCTAGAAAACAGAGAATGGGACGAAGAAACTATCCGCAGAAGAATCATTTTCGGCGAAAAAGGAGGCAGAGCCAGTCTGTGGGGCAGCCAACTAGATTTATTTCAACACGCCAGCTAATCAGAACCTGGCCCGCTTTTCGGAAAAAACCTTGCCTAATGAACAACTATTTCACTTCCTTAAATAAAACCCAAGCCATGGAAAATGTATCTAGCCGCCAAACCGTAGCTCCCGTTTCTTTCCGCTGCAAGCTCAGTACCTTGGTGCCGTATCTGCGCCAACTGGCGGCTCAAAACCAAAGCGCGCAGTCCTCGCGCCTTTCAGCCATCCGCTTGGCATCATAAATTCTATTTCGGCCAGCCGATGGTAAAGAAGCATCTCTTTGCACCCGATAAAAGCATTTAGCTTTTGGTCAACGGCATTTGCTGCAAAAATTACCATCGTATAAATAGGCAGGTTAAAACGGCATTCAAAAATCATTTTCCTGTTTTAGGCTTGTTTTCCGAAAATAAGGCCTAAAACAGTCCGGCTGCCGCCGATGGTTGACCCGTTTCCATTAGCTCATACATGCATTTTTATACCTACGATGGTTCTTTTGAAGGCTTGCTAACGGTCATCTTTCAGGCCTTTGAGCGGAAGGCCTGGCCTACCCAAATTGGCCGAGAAGACCATGCTCCGGCTGGCCTTTTTGCCGCGCACCATTCCGTGCTGACAGAAGAAGATAAAGCGCGCCGGGTGTGGGCGGGGTTGGGTAAAAAAGTTTCTAAAGAAGCCCGCGCAAACGTTTACAAAGCTTTTCTATGGGAGCAACCTGGTTATGAAATGCTGGTCTTTCAATTTGTGCACCTAGTTTTTACCAACGGCACCGAAGGCATAGAGGAGAACTTTGCCCTGCCCTGCGTCCGCAAATTGGCGATGGTGGGCAAGCAAATGCACCGCGAAAAACACCGCATGGAGGCTTTTGTGTGGTTTCAGCTGACCCAAGACGGCCTGTACGTGGCGCCCATCAACCCAGATTTTAACGTGCTGCCGCTCATCGTTTCCCATTTCTCCCGCCGCTACGCCGACCAGCCCTGGCTTATTTATGACGTTAAACGGCGTTTCGGCGCGTATTATGATTTAGAGAGCGTAGAATTGGTATCGCTAGATAACCAGCCTCAAAACCTGCGCAAAGGTCAATTACCCGTAGATATTTTATCTCAGGCGGAGCCACTTTATCAAGAACTTTGGCAAGCTTATTTTGACCACGTAAACATACCAGAACGCAAAAATGTAAAGTTGCATTTGCGGCACATGCCCAAGCGTTACTGGAAATACCTGACAGAAAAACAACCTCGGCCACAAACTCACCAGCCCATTCAGAACAAACAATTGCCCAGCGGCTTGCTGCGGTTAGTATAGCAAAACCTGTTTCCGGCCTGTTTTTCCAAAAACAGCCCCAAAACGCATCAGCATAATTCCCCCTCTCCACTGGAGAGGGGGCTAGGGGGTGAGGTTTTTTTACGGCAGGAGCGAGGCCTTTTTTTCCACGTTTTCCTGATAATACCCCAAAAATACTATCTTTGCTCTTCCATACACAGCAACAGCAGTTTTGGGTACCTTCTCCAATAAAAAGAACATTGTTATTTTCGCTTCCGGCTCCGGGAGCAATGCGCAGCGCCTGCTGGAGCATTTTGAGCACCATCCGCAGATACAAATTGTGGCGCTTTTCTCTAACAACCCCGAAGCATTTGCCTTGCAACGGGCCCAGAAGTTTGGCGTGCCAACCGTTGTTTTTGATCGCGCTAAACTTAAAGCCGGCGAGGTGGAGGAGCAAGTAAAAACCTTTTCGCCCGATTTGGTGGTGCTGGCCGGTTTTCTGTGGCTGCTGCCCGCCAGTTTTGTGCAGACATTCCCAAAAAAGATCATTAACATCCACCCGGCGCTGCTGCCCAAGTTTGGGGGCAAGGGCATGCACGGGCAGCGCGTTCACCAAGCTGTGCTAGACGCCCAAGAAGCCGAAACCGGAATTACCATTCACTTTGTGAATGAACATTATGATGAGGGCGTACCTATTTTTCAGGAAAAGTGCTCGGTACAAGCCAGTGACACCTGCGAAATCCTGGCTGAACGGGTCTTGGCGCTAGAGCACCAGCACCTGCCTCGCGTGGTAGAAGAATTGCTGACTTCGGCCAAGCCCGATGCCATAAAACCCACCGCCTAACCAAACTAAAATGACGCACCAGCCCCGGTTTTTAGCATTGTCGCTTTTTGGTAACCTGGGTTTTCTGCGCACGTCTTTTGTTCGCTTTTTTCTGGCTGTTGCATCGGCGGCAGCCGAATATTTTTGTGCCTCTTTTTTTTCTAACTCATATTTCTTTTATCTAGATGCAACCCGTTCAAATTAAATCGGCCCTTATTTCTGTGTATTATAAAGACGGTTTGGAGCCGTTGGTGCGCGAATTGCAAAAGCAGGGCGTCACCATTTACTCCACCGGCGGCACGCAAACTTTTTTAGAAGGCCTGGTGGCCGATGTGGTGGCCGTAGATACCGTAACTGATTACCCGTCTATCTTTGGCGGGCGCGTAAAAACGCTGCACCCTAAGGTTTTTGGCGGTATTTTACACCGCCGCAACCACGCCCAAGACCAGCAGGAAGTGAAGCAGTACAACATTCCGCCCATTGATTTGGTGATTGTAGATTTGTACCCGTTTGAGGAAACCGTGTCCGCGCAGGCTTCAGAAGAAGATACAATTGAGAAAATTGACATCGGGGGAATTTCCTTGATTAGAGCTGCGGCCAAAAATTTTCAGGATGTGCTCACTGTGTCTTCCCGGGAGCAATACGCTGAGGTGGTAGCCCTGTTGCAGCAGCAAAACGGCCAAACGGAGCTAGCCGACCGTAAACGGTTCGCGGCGAAGGCGTTTGATGTTTCATCGCATTATGACACCCACATTTTTCAATACCTTAGCCAAGACCAGGACCTAACTCCAAGTTTTAAGCAGAGCCAACGCCAAAGCCAGTCGCTCCGGTATGGCGAGAATCCGCACCAAGCCGGCACTTTTTACGGCGATTTAGATGCACTTTTTGAGAAATTGAACGGCAAAGAGCTTTCTTACAACAACTTAGTTGATGTAGATGCCGCTGTGTTACTGATGGCGGAGTTTGCTGACAAACCCGCCGTGGCCATTCTCAAGCACACCAATGCCTGCGGCGTGGCCGTAGCAGATTCCGTGCATCAAGCTTATTTAAACGCACTTTCCTGCGATCCGGTCTCAGCGTTTGGTGGCGTTATCATCAGCAATACGGCCATTGATTTGGCAACTGCCCAAGAATTAAACGCGCTTTTCTTTGAAGTACTTATTGCTCCCGCTTATGACCAAGACGCCCTGGAGGTGTTAAAAGGAAAGAAAAATCGTGTCCTGCTCCGTCAAAAACCAGTTTCTTTGCCTACCAAACTTTTCAAGACGCTTTTGAACGGCGTCATTGAGCAAGATAAAGATACGGCCACTGAAACCGCCTCAGATTTTAAAACCGTCACGGAGCGCGCGCCTTCGCCCGAAGAAGTACAGGGCCTAGAATTCGCGTTAAAAGTGTGCAAACACACCAAATCCAATACCATCATCTTGGCCCGGGGGCAGCAACTTTTGGCCAGCGGGGTGGGCCAGACCAGCCGGGTAGACGCACTGCGACAAGCCATTGAAAAAGCCCAGAGCTTCGGGTTTGATTTGCAGGGAGCCGTTATGGCCTCAGATGCTTTTTTTCCGTTCCCAGACTGCGTAGAAATTGCCGCCGCCGCCGGCATTACAGCCGTAGTTCAACCCGGCGGTTCTATCAAAGACCAAGATTCTATTGACGCCAGCAACGCCCGCCAAATGGCGATGGTGTTAACTGGCGTTAGGCACTTTAAACATTAGAATTTAAGCCATCCTTTACCGATAGCCTTGGGCCCGGCCGTTTTGAAAAGCAGTCGGGCCCTGCTGTTTTAGGCCTGTTTTTCAGAAAAGAAGCCTAAAACGTAGCGTCGGTATAGTATAACGACGTGTCTCTATGCAAATCAAACGCTGCTTTTTAAACAAACCTTTCCTCTGGCAATAAATTACTGACTTTCGCATATAAGTTTTAATTTATTAGCCACGCTGCAGCACCGTAGAATTCGGCGGTACAATGTAACGACGCTACAGGATGCGTTTTAGGTCTGTTTTTCAGAAAACAGGCCTAAAACGCAAAGCATTTTGCACATCAGGATTTATTGGCCAGAAATACGTAATTTTACGCGGAAGTAGTACCTTGTACAGAATTTTGTTATCTATACTAGTACTCTTTCTGTAAGAGTACTTTAAACATACCCAATGGGATTATTTAATTTTTTCACCGCCGATATAGCCATTGATTTGGGTACCGCCAACACCCTCATCATTCATAACGATAAAATAGTAGTAGATGAACCGTCCATCATCGCCATGGACCGGACTACCAATAAAGTAATTGCCGTGGGCCGTGAGGCGATGCAGATGCACGAGAAAACCCATGAAAACATCAAGACCATCCGGCCGCTAAAAGACGGCGTTATTGCCGATTTCACCGCCGCGGAACAGATGATCAGGGGCATGATTAAAATGATTGATAAAGGAAAAAAACGCCTTTTTCAACCTTCTTACCGCATGGTTATCTGCATTCCATCGGGCATTACTGAAGTAGAGAAACGCGCCGTGAAAGACTCTGCCGAACACGCCGATGCCCGCGAAGTTTGGATGATTCAGGAACCAATGGCCGCCGCCATCGGGATTGGCATTGACGTGGAGCAACCCGTGGGCACCATGATTGTGGATATTGGGGGCGGCACAACCGAGATTGCCGTTATTGCCCTCTCCGGCATCGTCTGCGACCAATCTATCCGCGGAGCGGGAGATACCTTC
>JBBSSO010000178.1:0-5109 GCA_038241905.1 Cytophagales bacterium
AATCATCGCCCGCACGTTTAATTTTTGCCCTATTTTGCGCAAAGATTTTGTGATAGACCAATACCAGATTCTTGAAGCAAAATCCATTGGTGCCGACGTTATTTTGTTGATTGCTGCAATTCTAACCAAAGAAGAAGTTTCAACTTTGGCGCAGTTTGCGCACTCTTTAGGACTTGAAGTTTTATTGGAAGTCCACAACCAAGAAGAACTGGAGTGCACTCTTACGCCGCACGTAGATTGTGTGGGCGTGAACAACCGCAACCTTCATGATTTTTCTGTGAACATAGAAACTTCTAAACAATTGGCGTCACTTATTCCGGCTGAATTTGTAAAGGTTTCGGAAAGCGGCATCAGCCAAGCTGAAACTATTTTAGAACTGCGCGCTTACGGTTATGAAGGTTTTCTAATGGGTGAAACTTTTATGAAGCATAGCAGACCAGAGAAAGCCTGTGCAGATTTAGTAGAAGAATTGAATAGGTTGCGGAAAAGGCAATTGTCTGCGTAATCAAACCCATTTTAGAACAGCTTGAAAAATGCCTTACAAAAAATTAAAGATTAAAGTGTGCGGCATGAAGTACACCGAAAACATAGAGGAACTCTTGGTGCTGCAACCAGACTACGTTGGGTTTATTTTCTATGAAAAATCACCCCGCTTTGTGACCACCCAGTGGGCGGTTTTTTCATCGGTTTTCCATAAAGGCACCCAAAAAGTAGGCGTTTTTGTTAACGAAAGCTTTGAAAATATCTTGCAAAAAACCACTGATTTAGATGTAGAATTGGTGCAATTGCATGGCAAGGAAACTCCGCAGCAATGCCGTGACCTGCGGGAGGCTGGCTTGAGTGTGATGAAGGCTTTTCAAGTAGGTTCAGATTTTGATTTTGGTCAATTAAAAGAATACGCTACCGTCTGCGATTTTTTTCTTTTTGACGCCAGCGGACCAAGTTACGGCGGCAACGGTGTACGCTTTAACTGGAAACTTTTAGACCAATACGACCTTGATATTCCGTTTTTTTTAAGCGGCGGCATAGATTTGGAACACGTGGCCGAAATCCGCAACATCCGTCATCCGCAGTTGTATGGAGTAGACCTTAATAGCAAGTTTGAAGTCTCGCCCGGTTTAAAAGATGTAAAAAGAGTGCTTGAGTTCATCGCCCAATTAAGAGCTTAGAGCTTGTTTAAGTTTTGATTTTGCTGGCGAAAACAGGAAGCGAAAGGTTCTGACGAAGCGTTTCCCCGAAAGCATTCGGGGTGTGCCATTACCGCAACATAGAAGCGCTATGGTGAGAGAAAAAGGCGAAGTCAGGTTCTTTTGATGCCTGTTAGAAGCGCAAAAGACAAATTTAAACATGCTCTTAAGGTAGAACCACATTTAAGAATTTACCTATTTTTTAAAAGATTTAGGTTTTTTATAAACTATAAAAATATGAAATACGGAGTAAACGAACGCGGGTATTATGGTCAGTTTGGCGGGGCATTTATCCCAGAAATGCTGTACCCCAACGTAGAAGAACTGCGCTTAAAATACCTAGACATAATGCAGGAGCCCGCTTTTCAGGCGGAATTAAACAACTTGCTGCGCGATTACGTGGGGAGGCCCACGCCCTTATATTTTGCCAAGCGGCTTTCTGAAAAATACAATACTAAAATTTACCTCAAGCGCGAAGACCTAAACCATACTGGTGCTCATAAAATTAACAACACGGTTGGTCAAATCTTAATGGCGAAGAAACTGGGTAAAACTCGGATCATAGCTGAAACCGGAGCTGGGCAGCACGGCGTGGCTACTGCCACCGTTTGCGCGCTGGCTGGCTTAGAATGCATTGTGTACATGGGCAAAATTGACACCGAGCGCCAGAAACCAAACGTAGAGAAAATGCGCTTGTTGGGGGCTACGGTGGTGCCGGTTACCAGTGGCAGCCAAACTCTGAAAGACGCAACCAACGAGGCCATCCGCGATTGGATTAGCCATCCGGAAGACACGCATTACATCATTGGATCTGTGGTGGGCCCGCATCCGTACCCTGACATGGTGGCCCGTTTTCAGGCGATTATTAGTGAGGAAATTAGAACACAATTACTGGAAAAAGAAGGCCGAGAACTACCAGATTATGTGGTGGCTTGCGTAGGCGGAGGCAGCAATGCCGCCGGGGCTTTTTATCATTTCTTGGACTAAGAAAGTGTGCAACTTATTGCAGTAGAAGCGGCCGGGTTGGGCGTAGATTCCGGTCACTCGGCGGCAACTTCCGTGCTGGGTAATATCGGGATTATCCATGGCAGCAAAACGCTTTTAATGCAAACCGAAGACGGGCAAATTACAGAGCCATATTCCATCTCTGCGGGCTTAGATTATCCTGGGGTGGGACCCATGCACGCGCATTTGTCGCAAACGGGTCGCGCTCGTTTCATTGCCATAACAGATGCGCAGGCGATGGAAGCTCTCCGTGAACTTTGTTTATTAGAAGGGATTATTCCGGCTATTGAGACTTCACACGCTTTGGCAGCTTTGCAGGAATTGAACGCTGGACCAGACGATGTGGTAGTGCTAAACCTATCCGGCCGCGGAGACAAAGATTTGAATTCTATTCTGACTTATTTTGAAGAACAAGATGCCCAAAAATAGATTAACTCAGCTTTTTCAGGATAAAAAAGACAACCTGCTGAACGTGTATTTTACGGCCGGCTATCCTAATTTACAAGATACCGTTCCTATTTTGCAGGAATTGGAGGCCGCTGGCGCGCATATGGTGGAGATTGGCATTCCTTTCTCAGATCCGCTAGCCGATGGCCCTACCATTCAAGCCAGCAACATGATCGCCCTGGAAAACGGCATGTCCGTGCGGGAGCTTTTTAGGCAATTAGAAGGAGTGAGGGAGAAGGTTTCTATGCCCATCGTGCTTATGAGTTACCTGAACCCCATCATGCAGTTCGGTTTTGAGAACTTCTGCGCCGAGGCGGCCCGGGTAGGTGCAGATGGCTTAATCTTGCCTGATTTACCGTTTGCGGAGTATGAAGAAGAGTACCAACCCATTTTAGAAAAGTACGGCATCAGCCTTATTTTCCTCATTACGCCGCAAACTTCTCCAGACCGTATTCAGCAAATAGATGCGCTTAGTAATGCCTTTATTTACATGGTTTCTAGCGCCAGCACTACTGGGAGCCAAATCCAAAGCAACGAAGCCCAGCAAGCATATTTTGCAAAGGTGAAAGCTCTAAAACCCAAAAATCCGCTGCTCATTGGATTTGGAATCTCTGACCGGGATTCGTTTCAAATGGCTTGCCAATCCGCGACCGGCGCCATTATTGGAAGTGCTTTTATTAAAGCATTGCAAGCTCCTGGCGAGCTAAAAGAAAAAGTACGCGCCTTTGTGCAGAGCGTTATTTAAGGTGATGTTTTTACTTTAGTAATTAGACGAGGTGGAAATAGGCAGTAAACGAGAGATACATTCATCAGCAGGATTTTCTGCTGATGAATGTATCTCTCAAATCCTTGTTTTAGGCCTGTTTTTTAAAAAACAGGCCTAAAACAGAAAATTAAAACTCACTGCCATCCAAATCTTGTCCTTTTCAAATTCCCCATTAAATCAAACTCAAAACATGTTAATTCAATTACACCCCGATATAGATCCAGCGCAAAAAGCAGCCATTGAAGCGCAGGCCAAAAGCTTAAAATACAAAACAACCGAGGTTAAAACGCAAGCAGGGCTTTACTTAGTAGGTACCGGCAAAGCTCCTTTTGACGTGCGCGCCATCGGGCATTTGCCCGGCATTAAGGACATTCACATCGTCTCTGACGATTACAAACTGGTATCTCGAAAATGGAAAGTAAACCCTACGGTCATTGATTTTGGACAAGGATTGCAAATACGCGAAGGAGAATTAACGCTTATGGCTGGCCCGTGTTCCATAGAAAGCGAAGAGCAGGTGCAGAAAACCGTTGACCATTTGATGGCCCAGGGCGTGAGGTTTATGCGCGGTGGCGTTTTTAAACCGCGCAGTTCGCCGTATTCGTTCCGGGGCATGGGTCTTGATGGACTAAAAATGTTCAGCGATTTGTGCCGGGCCAACGGCATAAAAATTGTGACCGAGGTAATGCAGGTATCGCAAATTGCGCCCATGGAGCCATATACTGATGTTTTTCAGGTGGGCGCCCGTAACACCCAAAACTTTAACTTGTTAGATGAATTGGGCAAAGTTGACAAACCGGTGCTACTTAAACGCGGCATTTCCGGCACCATTGATGAATTGCTGTACTCAGCGGAATACATTTTTTCTGGCGGCAATGAAAAACTGATTCTTTGCGAACGTGGCATCCGGACGTACGAAACCGCTAGCCGCAACACGCTGGATCTTAACGCCATTCCCATCCTGAAAGAAAAAACGCACCTCCCGGTTATTGTGGATCCTTCGCATGGCATGGGCATCCGGGAATATGTGGAGCCCATGGCCTTGGCCGCTATTATGGCTGGCGCCGATGGTATTATTTATGAAACCCATGAAAAACCCGAAGAAGCAGCATCAGACGGAGCTCAAACCCTAAGCTTTTCTGAATCTGAAAAAATGATTCAGAAAATGAGAAAAGTCTTTGCCCTCCGTCAAGAATTGTAAGCGTTAATGCAGAATAATTATAAAGGCAGTAATAATCTATTTTTTCTTGATTAAGGATGCAACATATAATTCCCCTTCTAGGCTAGGCAGGGGTGGGATTTTTAGCGTTTTGAGAAGTTTACTTTTGACAAAGCTTATTGAACTCTAAATTTTATCTGTTTTAGGCCTGTTTTTCTAAAAACACGCTCAAAACAGTTGACAATTAAAATAAGTTTTCTAAATTGGCCCTTGTAATGAAAGCAACAGCCCTATTTAATATTCTGGTCAACCTAACCAAATGCATGCACGCAAGAGGACCAGAGCGCTATGGGTAAAATTTTGAGAGATAGAAATACTTTTCAAGTACCATATAAAAGCCTGGTCCCATTTTGGAGCCAGGCTTTTTTTATTGTCAATTTTATGTATCAGCAAGACTACCGAGCCTACACCATCCAGCAGCAGCAAACCTGGAACATTCTTTTTACCAAGCGCACCCAAGCCCTGGCCCACGGAGTAGCCACGCC
>JBBSSO010000179.1:0-5102 GCA_038241905.1 Cytophagales bacterium
ATGCACAATTCCGCTAACAAATCTGCTATTGATGCCCTAATTGCCTGTTTTATTGAATGTGAGCACTGCGCATCGGCGTGCCTAGACGAAGACGATGTAAAAATGATGGCCGCTTGTATTAAACTAGACCGCGACTGCGCCGACATCTGCAAGCTTACCGCCACCCTTTTGGCCAGAGGCTCTAAGCACGGCAAACACCTGCTCCGTGAATGTATTGAAGTTTGCGAAGCCTGCGCCGCTGAGTGCAGCAAACACCAACACGAGCATTGCCAGAAATGTGCCGAGGCCTGCCGCGCTTGCGCTGAAGCTTGTCGCGCCCTTGCGGCATAAGGTATCATTTTAAATAGAGCACAGAAATTTTCTGTTTTCGGCCTGTTTTTCAAAAAACAGGCCGAAAACAGATTTTTTTTTCCTCGGGCAATACATTCGTTGCCGCTTACAGTCTGCTTTATAATTAGGCGTTGTTTCAACAAGTTTTGAACGCAAGCAGGCAATTACAATCCATCGCATAAAATATTTTGCCAATGTCACACGACCACAGCTCCGGCGGCCATGTCCACGGTTTGCCGGCTTCGGGCCATTTAAACCGGGCTTTTCTGCTTGGCATCGTCCTAAACATTGTTTTTGTAGTGGTAGAAGGCGCCGCGGGCTGGTGGTACAATTCCCTGGCCTTACTCACCGATGCGGGCCATAATTTTACCGATGTCATTAGCCTGGTGTTGGCTTTTTTGGCCATTAAAATGTCTCAACGCAAACCCACCAATCGGTTTACGTACGGCTATGGCAAAACGACAACGCTGGTTTCTTTGCTCAATGCGGTGCTGCTGTTGGTGGCGGTGGGCGCCATCGGGTGGGAAGCTTTTCAACGACTGGGCACTGCCCCGGCCCTTAACGGAACCGCCATTTCGGTGGTGGCCGTTATCGGAATTGCCATTAACGCGGGCACGGCCCTGCTTTTCTTTAAAGACAAAGAGCATGACATTAATGTAAAGGGCGCCTACCTGCACATGGCCGCCGATGCGTTGGTCAGCTTGGGCGTGGTGTTGGCGGGCGTGCTCATGCACTTTACTGGTTGGTTTTGGATTGATGCCGCGGTCAGCCTGTTGATCATGGTCGTTATTGTTTGGAGCACGTGGGGTTTGCTGGTAGAATCCTTGCGGTTAAGCCTAGACGCGGTACCGAAGGGCATTGATGTAGCAGCCATCCGCGCGTTTTTGCTGGAGATTCCAGAAATTACCCACGTGCATGATTTGCACGTTTGGGCCCTCAGCAGCACAGAAAACTCGTTAACTGCCCATTTGCTGGTAGCAGATACGTACCAAGATTCTCGGCTGATGGAAATACGAGATGAACTAATACACCACTTCGCCATCGGCCACATAACCCTGCAAATAGAGAAACCATCCAAGGGCCAGATTTGTGAACAGGCTAACGTGCACCTTTAACAAATGCTGTTTTCGGTCTGTTTTTCAGAAAACAGGCCGAAAACAGCTAAAAACCCGGTTGCTCTTCTAAATTATGTAATCTATCTCTAAAATGCTGTAACGCCTTCGGCGATAGCCGGCCGTACCTTTGCTCTAGAAATTAACCTAAACCTGTTCGCATGGCCACACTTACCAACCAGAAAACCAACGCCACCGTCAAAAATACGTTCCCGGTGGAGGGCATGACTTGCGCGGGCTGTGCGGTGAGCGTGGAGTCAAATCTGAAAACCCAGCCCGGCGTACAGCACGCGGCCGTTAACTTCGCTAACAAAACGGCGCTGGTAGAATATTCCACCGGCACGGACTTAACTCAGCTGCAGAAAGCTCTGCAGAGCGAAGGGTTTGACCTGCTAATCCAAAAAGAAGAAGCCACTCAAGAGGCCCAGCAAATACGGGAAGATCAAACCTACGCCCGCTTAAAAACGAAAACTATTTGGGCAGCGGGGCTTGCATTGCCCGTGGCCGTTATTGGTATGTTTTTCCACCAAATGCCCTACGGCAACTGGATTATGCTGGTTCTAACCATTCCGGTGGTGTTCTGGTTTGGAAGCAATTTTTTCGTAAACGCCTTCAAACAAGCCCGCCACGGCAAAGCCAACATGGACACGCTGGTGGCGCTTAGCACCGGCATCGCGTTTGTTTTTAGTGCTTTCAATACCTTTTTTCCGGAGTTTTTCTTGTCTCGCGGACTAGAACCGCACGTCTATTACGAGGCCGCTACGGTTATCATCGCCTTTATTCTTTTGGGTAAATTGTTAGAAGAACGCGCCAAAAGCCAGACCAGTGGCGCCATCAAAAAACTGATGGGCCTGCAACCCAAATCGGTGAAAGCGTTGCGCAACGGCCAAGAAATAGAACTGCTTATTGAAGACGTGCTGGTAGGAGATGTGCTAATTATTCGCCCTGGCGAGAAAATTCCGGTAGATGGCGCGGTGGTGCAGGGTTCCTCTTATTTAGACGAAAGCATGATTAGCGGCGAGCCGATGGCCGTGGAGAAAAAAACCGGCGACCAGGTTTTTACCGGCACCATCAACCAGAAGGGCAGCTTGCAAATTACGGCTCAGAAAGTAGGCGCGGAGACCTTGTTGGCCCAGATTATTAAGATGGTGCAACAGGCCCAAGGCTCCAAAGCGCCCGTGCAGAAACTCACCGATAAAATTGCCGGTATTTTTGTGCCCGTGGTCATAGGTATTGCGCTGTTGAGTTTTGCCGCATGGTATTTTCTGGGCGGCGAAAACAGCACCACGCACGCGCTTTTGGCTCTCATTACGGTGCTCATTATTGCCTGCCCCTGCGCGCTAGGCTTGGCCACGCCCACGGCCATTATGGTGGGCGTCGGGAAAGGTGCCGAGAACGGAATCTTGATTAAAGACGCTGAATCTCTGGAAGCTGCCCACAAACTCACCGCCGTGGTGCTGGACAAAACGGGCACCATCACGAAAGGAAAACCTGAAGTAACTGAACTTATCTGGGCTACGCCCGATGCCGAACAAAACCAATTGTCCGCTATTCTGCTGGCCATGGAAAGCCAAAGTGAGCATCCGCTGGCCGAGGCCGTTTCTAAGCACCTAACCGCGCAGGGCGTACAGCCTTTGCCGCTTGAAAACTTTGAGAGCGTAACTGGCCAGGGCGTGCAGGCGCAATTTAACGGGCAAACCTATTGGCTGGGCAACGAGAAGCTGATGCAGGAAAATGGCCTCCAGTTTAGCCCTGATTTCCAAAAAACAGCCCAGAAACTCAAAGAGCAAGCCCAAACCGTGGTATTTGCTGGCACGCAAGAAAACGTAGTGGCGCTCCTGGCTATTGCCGATGCCATCAAAGAAACATCGGCGCAAGCTATCAAGGAATTAAAAGACTTGGGACTGCAAGTGCACATGCTCACCGGCGATAATGCCCAAACCGCGGCTGCGGTGGCAAAACAAGTGGGCTTAGAAAATTATAAAGCCGAGGTAATGCCCCAAGATAAAGCCGATTTTGTGCAGGAATTGCAGCGCCAAGGTCACGTGGTAGGCATGGTGGGCGACGGCATCAACGACTCCCAAGCCTTAGCCCTAGCCGACGTGGGCATTGCCATGGGCCGCGGCACCGACATTGCCATGGATGTGGCCAAGATTACGCTCATGCACTCAGATTTACGGGCCATTGCCAAGGCCATTAAACTCAGCAAAGCGACGGTGCGCACCATTCGGCAGAACTTATTTTGGGCCTTTATTTACAATTTAATTGGTATTCCGGTGGCCGCTGGTTTGCTTTATCCGTTGTGGGGTTTTCTTTTAGACCCCATGCTGGCGGGCGCGGCCATGGCTTTAAGTTCCGTATCGGTGGTGACCAACAGTTTGCGGCTACGGTCGTTAAAGCTGTAAATATTCTTTTTACCGTATTCCTGTTTTAGGCATTCTTTTTTAAAAACACGGCTAAAACAGACTTCAATCTACTTTCACTTAAATTTACTTTGTATGAAAATGCTAAAATTCAAAACCAATATCAAATGCGGAAGTTGCGTTAGTGCCGTTACGCCCACATTGAATGACATGTCTGGCATTGAGAACTGGGCAGTTGATGTCCAGAACCCAGATAAAATTCTGACCGTGGAAGGTGATGTTTCTGCTGATGCCGTAGTTGAGGCCTTGACCAAAGCGGGCTACAACGCAACTCCAGCATAATTCTACGCTAACTTTAAAACCCAGAAAGTCCTCCTGCATTAGGTGGACTTTTTGGGTTTTTGGCGTTGGCCAAACATAATTTAAGATTTAATCAATACTTTAGCCAACCAACTGATGGCGCTAAAAAACGCTTTTGAACGTATGCTTAAATCTTTTCTGCTCGGGTTGTTGCTACTGGGTTTGTCCGGCAATAGCTTGGCGCAAATGGTAGATTCTTTGGCCAACCTCACCGGTAAGCATAAATACCTCCTGCTTTCCAGCACCAATTCTGCGAAGCGCTATCGGCTGTATGAGAACGAGGAAATCTCGTTTCAATTGATGCACAACAAAACCCGGTTCACCGGCCAGATTCAGGCCATCCGGAGCAAATCTTTTATTTTCCAGAACACAGAGATTCCACTTGAAAAAGTAACTTCTATCCGGTTGCAGAACCATACCGGAGGGCGCAAAGCCGTTAATTTTTTGGGTTATGCGTTGCAATCGGCGGGTACTTTATTTACTTTAATTGGGGCTGTGAACGTGGTCACCAACCTGAATGATAAGCCCGACCGCAAAGAAGGATTTATTACGATGGGCGCATCAGTAGTGAGTTTTGCCGCGGGCAAAGGTCTCCGAAAATTAAAATACCAAACCTACTTCCTCGGCGAAAAATGGAAACTTAGAATTATGGAGATGTACTAATTGATGGAAATGCGCTAGCTCTTTTTCTGCTAATCACAGCGCTTCCTTTCTCCAAAAATTTATTCAAAAAAAAGCTTACGGCAACATTTTCTGTTTTAGGCCTGTTTTTAGAAAAACAGGCCCAAAACAAGAAAACACTTAACGCTTCCGGTTACCTGCCGCCCAAGGCGTTAATTTCCAGACCTCCATTAAGGTAACAGCTGCAAAGGCTAGCCCGGCCGCAATCTTCCACTCACCCCAGCTGAAAGCCTCGGGGATGGAGAAGATGCCCCGC
>JBBSSO010000180.1:0-5094 GCA_038241905.1 Cytophagales bacterium
GCCGAAAACAGAAAAAATCGTCCAAATCTAAAAATCCACCAAAAAGGATTCATGTAATTTAGTTTGCTCTACTCGCAGCAGGCGATTTGAACTGATTAATCCAAGTCCGTAGCCATTATTGAACGTTGCGTTTTCAGCCTGTTTTTTCAAAAATAGGCTGAAAACGCAATGCTGGTTTATAATTTTCCATCGATGTAAAGCAAAAAAAAGTCGGCTCTGGTTTAATACCAAAGCCGACTTTTTTTAATGAGACAAACCTGCGAGAATTAATCCATTCCGCCGCGGCGGGTGGGTTGTCTTTGCTCGGGCCAGGCTATTTGCTTATCCGTTCTAGGGTTAACAGGCATGATTATGCGTTCTCTAGATGCTTTAACGGGGTCTTCGCTGGCCATGTACGCTAAGACAGCGACTAGGATAGCGTTGCTCCGCACATCGTCAAAAACAATTTTGTCATACGTATCGCGGTTGGTGTGCCAGGTGTAATTGCCGTATGACCAGCTAAGCGAGCTGAGCATGAAAGCCGGCACGCCTGCCGCCACAAAAGACGCATGATCAGAGCCGCCACCGCCCGGAAAACCCGGATAAGTGGTTTCAATTGGCTGCCGAATCTCAGAGGGAACGGCAGAAAGCCAGCGGCCCATATAATCATAAGCATTCAAAAAACCTTGGCCATTGATGCTCACTACGCGGCCGGTGCCGTTGTCTTGGTTAAAAACGGCTTGGGTGTTGGCCACAATCTGCGGATGATCTGCCACAAACGCGCGTGATCCGTTTAAACCTTGCTCTTCTGAACCCCAGTGGCCCACCAAAATGGTGCGTTTGGGGTTAGGGTACAGTTTCTTAAGAATACGCATGGCCTCCATCATCACAACGGTGCCGGTGCCGTTGTCGGTGGCGCCGGTGCCGCCGTCCCAAGAGTCAAAATGCGCCGATAGAATTACGTATTCATCTGGTTTCTCTGTTCCTTTTATTTCCGCGATGGTATTAAAAGCGGGCATCATGCCTAATTCCTTAGACTCGGCCCGCACCATAATTTTAGGCTTTTGACCACTCTGCGCCAAACGGTACAGCATGCCGTAATCTTCTAAAGAGATATCTACGGTCGGTATTTTTTTGGTGTACGCGCCAAAGATTTTGTTCACGCCAAAACCAGCCGACCAGTAAGAACCCACAATGCCGGCGGCGCCTGCTTTCTCCAAAGCGGCGGGCAGGGTGCGGGCGTTGTAGCCATAGGCAATCATTTTTTTGCGCCAAGCTTCCGTTTGGGCGGCTCTGTCGGTTTTCATCTTTTCAAAAGATTCCTTCGTGGCAAATTCTTGCCAGTTGTAATCTGGGCGACCGGTGGCCTGGTACATAGACACCAACACAAATTTGCCTTTGGCGTTGGGAAGCCATTTCTGGAACGCGATGGAGTCAGCAAAATCTGGCAGGGTAATTACTTCGGCGGTTACGCCTTTGCTTTTGGTACCAGGGCTCCAGGCCAGTTGCATGCCTTCTAAAGACCGAAGGCGCGGGTACACCATGTCAATGTGGGTTACGCCGCGTTCCCAGCCGCGCCATTCGCCATATTTTTCGATGCGGGCCGGAATGCCCCAGCTCTGGTATTTGGCCAAGGCCCAATCGCCGGCCTTGTTCATGAGCGGCGTGCCCACCAAGCGCGGACCTACCACATCCATTAATTCATGGGCCAAAGGCTCCAGTTGAGAGTTTTCGGTGGCTTCTTTGACAATGCGCTCCACCATGGGGTTGGTTTTCTGGCCATGCGCCAGAGGACTGCAAAAAAGGAGGGAGGCAACAAAAAGCGCCGGCAATAGACGGGTTTTTTTCATCAGTTAGGGTGGTTAAAATTTCTTCTGGCTTCTAAGATACTGCGCTTTTCCAAGATTTCCATTTTGTGTTTGCTGCGCATTTAATCCAAGCGCCTGCGGCGATGAAAACTTTCCTAAATTGGCAAAGCTGTTTTAGGCCTGTTTTTCCAAAATCAGCCCGAAAACAGCAACATCAGAAGAAAAAAAAATATTTTCCATCGATTCACAACTAAGAGCATGTTTAAATTTGTCTTGTGCGCTACAAACAGGCATCAAAAGAACTTGTCATCGCCTTTTTCTCTCACCATAGCGCTGTTATGTTGCGGTAATGGCACACCCCGAATGCTTTCGGGGAAACGCTTCGTCAGAACCTTTCGCTTCCTGTTTTCGCCGGCAAAATCAAAACTTAAACAAGCTCTAACCCAAATTCAGGAGAGATACCTTTTTACTGCTTAGTGTTATAATATGGTTTTTAAAATATTTCAGAATAGAATTTACATCGAACCAAGAAATTTTTAGAACTTTTTTAATTAAAAGCTTTCTTTAAATCATTTAATGCAAATTTTAGTTTCAAACCAAGTAGTATTTTGTTAGTATTATACTTTATCAAAAAAAGGGAATTATCTAATGCCGTATTATGCTGCAATCCTTGGAGGTGAATGTTCCACTTAAGCTTATCCAATTCTCGCGCGACTTATTCTGCACCTTAGACCGCCAAGGCGTTTTTTTGCAGGTGAGCGCTGCTGCATTTCCTCTTTTAGGCTTCGCGCCAGATGAATTAGTGGGTTTGTCCTTTCTAGATGTGGTGATTCCGGCTGATAAAGAAAAAGCGAAATTCCAGATTTCTGACCTTCTAAAAACCAATAACTGCCAGCCTGATTTTCTCCTTACCAACTGCACAGCGCAGGGAGAAACGATAGATTTACTTTGGTCCTTGCATTGGGAAGAGGCACACCAATTGCTGCATTGTCTGGCCCGGTCGTGCTCTCAAGAAACCACCACGCCCATTATTAACCGAGAACAGATGCTCTCTGCGTTGGTGGCGCAGGGCTCAGATATGCAGTGCTTGTTAAGCGAGGAAGGAGATTTTCTGTTCAGCAGTGGTTCTACTTTTAGATTACTGGGCTACCGCAACCAAGCATTAGTAGGCCGCAACGGTTTTAGTTTTCTCCACCCCAACGATTTGCCCGCTGCGCGCGAGGCTTTGCGCCACATTCTCTCCACCGGCCAGGTTTTTCTGAAACAGTTCCGGTTTTTGCACGCCAATGGGCAATGGGTCTGGCTAGAAGCGGTGGTGACAAATCATTTGCAGTACCCCGGCATTCAAGCGTTGGTGCTAACCGCCCGCGATATTACCCGGCGGATGGAGGACCGCCTGAAACTTAAAGAAAGCGAGCAACGGTTTAAAGTTCTGTTCATGAACAACCCAGATGCCGTTTTTTACCAAGACCCCGCCGGACTTTTATTAGATATGAACGCCGCCGCCGAAGCGCTTTTGGGAGTTGATAAAGCTCAAATGTTGCAGCAGCCCTTAGTAGATTTTCTGCCTTTAAAAGCCCAAGCACTTGCGCAAGACACCCAGCAACAAGCTTTGGCCGGAGAAACTATTCGGTTTGAGCAACGGCTAGATTTGCCTGGGGCCCAAGACAGCATCTTTGAGGTAAGCAAATACCCGGTGTACTTACAAGATAAAATAATGGGCGTGTTTAGCGCGCTGCGCGATGTAAGTGACATTACCCAATATTACCACACCATACATCAGCAAGCCAAAAAGTTAGACTTCGTTTTTGACAGTATTTCAGATGCTTTTTTGCTCATTGACCAAGAGGAGAAAATTAATATTGTGAACCGTAAATTTGAAGAAACGCTTGGCTTAAAACGAGAAGTGCTGCTTGGCAAAAACGTGTGGGAAATTTTTCCGGAGGAAGTTGGGAGCCTCTTGTACCATAAATTATACCGCGCCTTGCACACCGGCAAAGCTACTGAGTTTGAAACCTACTTTCTACGGCTCAAAATTTGGGTAAAAGTAAAAGTCTTCCCGTCTGAAGAAGGAATTTCTTTGTATTTCACAGACATAACTGGGAAAAAAATCGCTAAAAAAGAGCTAGAAAAACTGTCTTTGGTGGCTAGCAAAATACAGAATTCGGTTCTTATAACAGATGCAGCGGGCGTTATTGAATGGGTGAATGATGCTTTTACGGTTTTAACTGGTTACGCGCTGCCAGAGGTAGTAGGGAAAATGCCCAAAGAATTCCTTTTCGGTCCGGATTCTGATCCAGCTCATTTTGAGCGCATGATAAACGAAGTACTAACTGGCAAATCGTTTACGGAAATCAATTTAAATTATACCAAAACCGGGGAAAAATATTGGGCGTCTACGGACGTAACTCCCATCCGAGATAAGGAAGGAACCATTATTCAATACATCGGAATTCAGAAAAATATTACGGAAAGCAAAGAGGCCGAAGCTAGACAGTTGGAAATGACCAAAGTCCTTTTTGAACAGAACCGAGACCTCCATCAATTTACGTATATTATTTCTCACAACTTGCGTGCGCCCGTAGCCAACACGCTGGGCTTGGCTGAATTGCTTACCAAAGTGGACGTGCAATCGCCTATGTTTCAGACGGCTTTATATAATCTTAAAGAAACGGCTTTTAAAATGGATACTGTGCTGCGCGATCTGAACCTCATACTCTCGGTGCGAGATAAGCTGAGCGTAGAGGAATTTGTGGCCGTAGACGTCGCTACTGTTATTGAGCAA
This sequence comes from Cytophagales bacterium, assembly GCA_038241905.1. Taxonomy (GTDB): domain Bacteria; phylum Bacteroidota; class Bacteroidia; order Cytophagales; family Hymenobacteraceae; genus Nibribacter. Next base: position 4,573 of record JBBSSO010000180.1, read on the forward strand.
GCCGCCTATGATTTTCAAGAACTACTAGCCGATTGTAAAGCCGAGGTAGAAATTGATATTGAGAAGGGTTTAATAGTGAAAGGAATACGGGCGTATCTGCATAGCATTTTTTACAACCTGTTCTCTAATTCTCTGAAATACCGCGCCCCAGACCGGGTTTTAGAAATAAAAGTGAAATGCTACGATTCTGAAAAGCGCGGGCCGGCCATAACATTTTCAGACAACGGCACTGGGTTTGACATGACCAAAGCCGGCGATGATGTTTTCAAGCTCTACAAACGTTTCCATAAAAATAAAAACGGCCGAGGCATGGGGCTTTTTCTAGTAAAAACCCACATTGAGGCTATGGGCGGCAGCATAGAAGTCACGAGTCAGCTAAATGCCGGGACCCGCTTTCTCATCCATTTCGGACTGCCTCATTCCTAACCTGTTTTCGGCCTGTTTTTCCCAAAACAGGCCGTAAACAACCACAAATCCATCCGCAAGTTTAAATTTTCTAACGCAAGTTTAGCGGGAGCCTAA
>JBBSSO010000181.1:0-5076 GCA_038241905.1 Cytophagales bacterium
CAGCTTATATATTACTTTTTCTGCCGCTCTTTTTTGTCTTGCTAGCTGCTCTGACAGCCAGACGGACACTACCACTACCCAGGCTCCGATGCAAACTACTGCCCCATCGGCCACGCCCGCATCAACGGTAGCTCTTAACCCTGCACACGGCGAGCCAAACCACCGATGCGATATTGAGGTTGGGCAACCGCTAAACTCTACGCCGGCTAACGCAACTGTTCCGGCAGCGCCAACCTTAGCAGCTCCCGTATTTACGCCTCCGGCTCCAGCAGGAGCTGCTGCCGCTGGCACCAACCCAGCCCACGGTCAGCCGGGCCACGACTGCGCAAAACCCGTAGGTGCACCGCTTTAGTCTTTGCTGAAATTGCTAAAATAAGTATCTTTAAAAACAAAAGAGTTTACGCCACCGCGTAAACTCTTTTGTTTTTAAAGAATCGCCAGCAGAAATCTATTAGACCAGTTATTGTTTTTGAATTCCTTCGGCTACAGAAAAAGAATCACCGTTAAAGGCTTACAACGCATTTAAGTTAAGAGCATATTTTACAGATAAATGACCCAAACTGCACCTAACCTTAGCATAACCAAAAGCTTTGAGACCGATTCCTTTATTTACTCTCCAAATGCTTTGCCTCGTTCCATTAAAAGGCCAAATTCTCACCAACTGTTAGATGGCGAATGGAAATTCTCCTTAGATATTGATGACAAAGGCTTACGCGAAGCCTGGTATTTAGGCCATAAATACGACCATACCGCCAACTGGCCCGGTTCTGTGGAGCAGCACATGGCTGCTGCCAGTGGCCAAACTTTGCCAGGTCCTGCTTGGCATGACAAGGTTACTGCCTGGTACGAACGCGAATTTACGCGCCCTGAGGAACTGGAGAAAAATGAAAAAAACATGTACCAACTCACCTTCGGGGCGTGCGGCTACGAGACCACTGTTTGGTTAAACGGGCGGCAGTTGCAAACCATTGAAGGAGATGATGTGCATTTCGGGGAATACACCTCGTTTTCATTCGAGATAAACGAAGAAATTCTTTTGCCGGTAAATTGGCTTACCGTTCGTATTTCGCACTCAATGGATGCAGAAGTACCGCGCGGCAAGCAGGAATCGCACGTGTATAAGCGCGGCGGCATTTGGTACCAGACTTATTCTGGCGCAGTGCGGAGCGTATGGCTAGAAACGGTAGAGAAAAACCGACTTCGGTCCAGAATGGGCGTGGTAAGTTTGATTGAAGATTCTCTGGTGCGTTTCTGCGTGACGCCCCGCATCCAAGATCCCGGGCAGTACCTCTTGCGCCTAAACGTTTATGAGCGCGAAGGAGAAAACCCCATCCCCCTGGCTACTTCTGAATTTAACTTGCTGCTAGAAGCTGGGCAGAAGCAACAGAATGTTGTTATGAAAATACCTGGGGCAGAGCTGTGGTGCCCAGATAACCCGCACCTGTACCGCTTTGTAGCAGAATTGGTAGACTCTAGCGGTTATAGTGCGGTTATTGAAGGCAATTTTGGCTTGCGCAAGTTTGAGGCAAGAGGCCATCACTTGTACCTCAACAACAAAGAAATTTATATCGATGGTATTTTATACCAACCCGGTACTGCCACGTTTGAGGAAATGCAGCGCCACATGTACGCCATGAAAGAACTGGGTTGCAACTTGGTGCGCGTGCATATTGCCGGCGTAGACCCTCGCATTTACAACCTGGCCGACCAAATGGGCATGATGCTTTGGGTAGAAGTTCCTAGTCCGCACAGTTCTACCCAGCGCAGCCGCGAAAACCACAAGCGCGAACTTCTCCGGATGTTAGCCCTGATTGAGACCAATCCATCTGTGGTAATTTGGAGCTTGTATAACGAAGATTGGGGCGCTCAAGATATTGCCACTAACCCAGAAACCAGGCAGTATATTATGGATACCTACCATTATATGAGAATCAATTATCCGCAGTTTCTGGTAGTAGACAATGACGGCTGGCAACACATTTCTTTTGAAGGCAAGCTTAAATCTGATATTCTTACGGCTCACTTATACACGCCAGATTTGCCCCGCTGGGAGGAGTTGCTGGACCAATTAACGCAGGGCCAGATAGAAGGTGTGGCGGCTTTTCCGTTGGTAGTAGGTGACCAATATTTTTACCGCGGCCAAGTTCCTTTAATTGTCAGCGAATGGGGCGGTTTCGGGTTCTCTGGATACGGTGGGCCCGATAACTTAGACGAACGCGCTGACCGGATTATAGAATTTAAAAAAGAACTCAGAAAACGTGCCATTGCCGGCGATGTCTATACCCAAGCGACCAACATTGAGGACGAGCGCAACGGTTTGCTAGATCCGCATACCGGAGTTTTATCCGTACCAGCCGGTCTCCTAAATTCTAGGGAGAAAGGCGGTAATAAGTGTTAACAAAATTCTTTCCCTTGGATGGTTTAGTTTAATAAAAATCCTGTTTTCGGCTTGTTTTTGTAAAAACAGGCCGAAAACAGGATTGCTTAAATCAAAAATCCCTGATCTGTTCTACAGGTCAGGGATTTTTAATTATCGTTTTTTAAACCCGATCATATTCAGTATCGGTTTCTTCGGTTTCTTTGCTACCTAAGGGTTGATCTGTGCTTCTCACGCCGTTTTGGGTGCCGTCCATTGCTTGGGAGCTGCCTTCAAACTCAAAGCCAGGCCCCTGAGAATAAGATTCCTTCTCTGTAGGGTCGTTGGCGCCGTAACCGGTTATTTCGTTGCCACCAATGTGTAGATTTTCTAGTTGGTCTTTCTGGTCGTTGCGCTCCGTCTCTCCGTTAAGGCCAATGTTCCGTTTAGCCGATGGATCTGGTTTGTTGCCGGGCGCGTTTAATTGATGAGAATCGTCGTGTATGTTATTGATAGCGCCGGGTGCTTTAGAATCTTCTTCAGTAGTAGCCATGATTTTGTGGTTTAGTTCTGCCCTGTTTACGCAACTTTGGGAACGTAGTTCAATAGGGATTTTTTGTCTGCGTTTCTGACTATCACTCCAGAAGGCAGCTCGCCCTTACGGGGTTTGTATTTACTTTCAATAACTCACCTAATCTTCCTTTGAGTCATCCATCAAAAAATTTGAATCCTAAATACTGAAGGCCTTTAAAAAAAGAGATTCTATTTTAGGCGAGTTTTAAGAAAAACAGGCCTAAAACAGAAGGGTAATAGAACCTTCTCTGAATAACTTTTAGAATCCTGCCAAAGTCGATAGAGGTATGTGTGTCAGCTACAAATTAGAAGCCCTTGCTATTTGTGAACAGCAAGGGCTTCTAATTAATTAACGAATGTCTGTAAACGCTTATGAGATTTTTGGCAACAGTTTTCCGAATATCTGTTGAAAGTTGCCTGAAAAAATCCCCTCTATTTAGCCGGTATAAATTCCATGGAGATGGAATTAACGCAATGGCGGGTGTTTTTAGGCGTAAAGCGTTCTCCTTCAAAAACGTGGCCTAAATGGCCGTCGCAGTTGGCGCAGACAATCTCTATGCGTCGGCCGTCGGCATCTGTGATTCTGGTTACGGCACCTTCTATTTCCTGATCAAAGCTGGGCCAGCCGCAGTTGGACTCAAACTTATCTTCTGCCCGGTAAAGCGGCGCGTTGCATTGGCGGCAAATGTAGGTTCCAGGCTCTTTGTTGGTGTAATGCTTCCCGGTAAAGGGGCGCTCGGTGCCTTTTTGTAAGAGTACATATTGCTCCTCGGGACTTAGCTGGTTATATTCTTTCTTTTGGTTTTCCATACGTTTAGGCTTTTCAATCTTCTTTTATTAAAACTGATGTTTAAGCATTTTTGTTTTACTCGCCGCCTAAAAGCTTTTTAAACCTGTTTTAGGCCTGTTTTCTGAAAAACAGGCCTAAAACAGGAAATTATTACTCTTTAGATTCGTCGGCCAAGATCAATTCTAGGGCCTGGTCCAGCACTTCGTCGCGCTTTTCTTGAAAACCTTTCAGGGTGCTTTTAACTTCTTGGTTAATTTTTACGCCCCGGCGTTGGGTGGGGGTCATGTCTGGGTAAAGAACTGCGTTACCGGTTAGCTCCAATAAGTAGTTGCCGGGCAGCGTCAATTTCTTGGGGTCGCCATCGGCGCCAGCCGTCTGAGTACCGACCGTAATTGCATTTGGGAAAAGATGTTGCAAATTCATGACCATCCACTCGCCAATACCTTGGGTAGAACCGTTAACCAGTAAAATTACTTTTCCCGTATACTTCTCACCTTGCGGTTTAACCGAGGTTGGAAAATAGGCATCTGGCAGAGTTAGAAGTTGGTAAGTGGCAGGCGTCTGCCGATTTAAAAGGTAATACCGCGCAAAGAAATTCTCATCAGCGCCGAACTTTCTAAAAACGTGTTCAAACACAAAATCGCTATTATCTGGGGCAGCTCTGAGGTCAAAGATGAGGCCTTTGCTTTTCTGAGCCTCAGTAAAAAGAGAATCCATACGTGCGTCAATGGCATCTAAGGGAACGTCATCGCTGAGGCGCTCAGTGTCATTTACTTGGAAATACACAATGCTATCCGCTAACCAGCGCAGGCCCGGTTTCTTTTTAGAGGCCGATTGCCTTTTCTTAAAATACGCATCTATAAGCTGCGCCGTGGCCGGATTAGCTGGGTCCAATAAAGGCAGGTTAATGCTGATAAAATCGCGGCCATCGCGCAGCAGCAGAACATTTATTACCGGGTCCTCTGACCGAAACAAAAGATTATCGCCCCACTCACCTACCTTCGCCCAGAGGGCCGATGAATTAGAAACCGACAAAATATTTTCTAGCGCAGAGACCCAAATGCTAATGGGTTGATCGTCTAATTTCTCTATTATATCGCCTACTTTTATGTTTGCTTTCTGGCAGAGTTTAACGTCTATTAAATTGGTTACCAACAGTTTATCGTCTACCACCCTATAATCAAAAGGCGGAAAGAAACTGTTCCGGAAGAGGTCAGTCTTGTGGTGCAGTTGTCTAAAAAAGCCGTAAGCGTGGGTGTCATGTAATTGCGCATTAAGTACTAGAAGGGCCGCCTCATAGCTTTGGCGGGTTTCTGCTTGCCGGAAAACCGGAATAAAACGTTTGATTACCTGCTCC
>JBBSSO010000182.1:0-5072 GCA_038241905.1 Cytophagales bacterium
CGCGGAGATTAAGTTGATGATAACCTGCGTCTCAGAATGGTAATCGTCTGGGAACATAGGCCGCAGAATACGGTCTACCAAACGGCTAATCAAGATTTCATAGTCAGAAAGACGGGCTTCTCTTTTTAAGAAACCACCGGGTATTTTGCCAGAAGAGGCAAATTTCTCTTGGTAGTCTACAGAAAGAGGTAGAAAATCTACTCCCTCGCGGGCTCCAATGTTGGACACCACGGTGGCGAGCAACATAGCGTTACCGCATTTTACTACTACAGAACCGTCGGCTTGTTTGGCTACCTTGCCGGTTTCAATGGTAATATCGCGGCCACTGGCCATGCGGATGGTTTTTGTTATTGCGTTATAGGACATCGTTCTTATGATAAGAGGCAATCAATGTAAAAAACACCCACAAGCAAAAGCCCAGGGCGCTAAAGATAAGAGGGGAAGGCAATAAAAAAGATTAGGGAATCCCGTTTGTGAATTCCCTAATCTCAACTTGATGTTATTTACGGATACCCAGTTCTATGATAATAGAGCGGTAGCGCTCAATATCAGTTTTGATTAGGTAATTGAGTAATCTTCTTCTTTTACCAACCAGCTTTAAAAGGCCTAAACGCGTAGAGAAGTCTTTTTTGTTGACTTTCAAATGTTCAGTAAGGTGGTTAATACGGGTAGAGAACAAAGCGATTTGTGACTCAGGAGAACCGGTGTCGGTTTCAGTCTTGGCAAATCCGTTGTTTAGAAAGATCCCTTTTTTTTCTTCAGTAGTTAATTTCATTGCGTGTAAAGTACTTGGCTGTTTTATCGCAGTTATTATAAGGCGCAAAGATAGAAATAATTGCGAGATATTAAAAAAATAGTGTCAAATAAATCATTCCTCTCTAACCGCTCACTTTTTCTCGCTTAAACCGCGCGCTGATTTTGCGCCACAAATCAAATTCTAAAAGGTTAGAATCGTTGCGGGCTTGGTACAGAAAGAAAAGACCCACTGGCAGCAAGATAATGTTGGCCGCCCACATGCCCAAAGGCACCGGCACCACTCCCTCTCTTCCCCATTTCTCGCCCAAGATGCTGAGCACGTAGTAGATAATAAAAAAAGCGATGGAAATAATAACGGGCATCCCCAACCCACCCTTCCGGATAATAGCACCTAAAGGAGCGCCAATCAAGAACATAATAAAACAGGCAAAGGCCTGGGTAAATTTTAAGTAAATCTCAATCTCATAGTTGTTGCGTTCCCGCTGAATGCTGGCCAACCGCGACGTGTACGAACTGGTATAGCTTTTGATATTGCGGGCGGCGTTGGCGGCAGTCTGCACATCTTGCAGCATAATGGCTGGCAAAGGTTGGGAGTTAAAGGTCTTTTTTAGCACAGAATCTGGTAATTGCTGGGCTGAAGAATGCGTAAAAAATGGTTTAATGTTGGGCGCCAGCAGGTTGGTTTCTGTTGCTATTTGCCGGTCCAGAGAATCGGTTACATGCGCCAGCTGGACCAGGTTTTTCATCTTTTTGTTTTCAGAAAACCACTGTGAATTTGACCGGGTCATCTGAAACGAGGATAAATCTACCACCAATTTATTCTGGCTGAAGGCTTGGCGCGCATATCCCGTTTTCTGGGCCATGGTGTTTTGATTGCCTTTATCTTCTACAAACGTCTTGCCGTTAAACATCTCCAGCACTAAGTACTGATCGTTGAATTGGGTGTACATTTTGCCCGAGTCTGCCAGCATAACCACCGTATTGCCTTGCCCGTTGCTGTGGTCATAAATCATGATGTCTTTCAGGGTCTGGCCGTCTTCAAACTTCTTCCCAACCCGAATGCTTCGGTTCGGTAAGCCGTTGTAAAAAGAGCCTTCTTTTAAGTCTAAAGACGGTTTTTTCTGCCTAATGTCCCACATAAGGCTATAGGCTCGCAGGTTAGCTTTGGGTACGATGGTATTGTGGAAGTAGAAAGCGGCAACGGTTAAGATAATTGCGAAGATGAAAACCGGACGCAGCACCCGAACCAAAGAAATGCCCGACGTTTTGATAGCCGTAAGCTCATGGTGCTCGCCCAGGTTGCCAAACGTCATGAGCGAAGAAAGCAAAATGGCCAGCGGAAAAGCCATTGGCGCCAAGTTGAGGCTAAAGTAAAAAAGGAGTTCGGCAATGACCATACCTCCAAGGTCTTTGCCCACCAAATCATCAAGGTACTTCAGAATAACCTGCAACAGCAGAATAAATTCTACCACGGCAAAGGTCAGGAAAAAGGGACCCAGAAAGGATTTTAAAATTAACTTATCTAATTTTTTCATGTAGGCAAACCGCACCTCTAGATTACTAACCCAGAAGCTGCACGGGCAAAAAGCGGAATTTGGCTCAAATTTACGAAAACTGCTGAAACGGTCGCCTATCCGCCAATTAACTCGCGCAAGTTCTGGACTAAATTATCCCAAAGCTCGGTTAGCTCTTCATCATCACCTACATCCGTATAATCTGTGATTAGCAAGAAATGTTCTTGGGTAAGATCGCTAGACTCAATAGACAACTCAATGTAGCTGTCATCTTCTGGCTCGCCTTTGCTATTGTTAACGAAAGTAAGCCGCACAGATTTGTTTGCCTTGGGGCTGGTCATGTCTACCAGGTAATCTTGATTGTCCCAAGAGAGTCGGTATCGGCGGTCACCTAACTGCACCGCTGACTCGCAGAGCCATTGCGACAAACCTGAGCCAGTATTTAAATACGGGTACATCATCCTCGCCGAGGCGTTCATGGGGTATTCTCGGGTAAACTTTATTTTACTCATATCTGCTTGAGCTATATAAAAGGAAAATATTAGATAAATGGGTCAAGGATAACTTTCTCAAATAAGGTAAAATTTTTTACACAAAAAAGTTTGTGGGATTATAAATCTTCTCCCTACCTTTGCAGCCAATTCGGCGGGGTAGCTCAGATGGTTAGAGCGCAGGATTCATAACCCTGAGGTCGGCAGTTCGATTCTGCTCCCCGCTACCAAAGCCCCACTTTAAAGTGGGGCTTTTTTATTTTCAACTGTATTGTGTTAAACTCTTTATAGTCTTGGAATGCTGTTTTAGGCCTCCTTTTCTAAAAACAGCCCTAAAACAGCTTAAGAAGTTTAGAAAAATAAAACTGATTTCTCTCGCTACTTTCAAAAGTTAAATTGCATTTCAATCTATCTTCTAGTAAAGGTTTATAGTCTAAATTCTCTCAGGGTTTATAAATATATTATTCTATATAAGATTGGTATTTAGCGCTTAATTTTAAAATACTTAAAGCTTTAGTTTAAACCAATCTTTCTGAAATTTTATTAGGCCTAAATTATTCTAACAGGTTAAAAGTAAAGCAGAATCTATTCATATTTGATGTCCGTAACTTCTACGGTTTCTGGTTCTCTTCCCATATTCAACGTTAGCTTCTCACCTACTTTTGCGCCCAACACAGCTTTGGCAATTGGTGCTATAAAGGCAATTTTGCCTGCGGCGATGGATGCCTCGTCTACGCCTACAATGGTAAAATTTCTGGTAAATCCTGCTTTGCCGCCCTGTGTAGTCACCAGCGTAACTTGGGCTCCAAACCGAATTTCATCTGCGGGCTGCTGTTTTGGGTCCACCACTTTGGCGGAATTCACTCGCTCAGAAAGTGCGTTAATCTGACTTTTCAGAATAGTCAACTGACGCGTCCGGTCGGCTTCGTCTTCGTGGTTGGTCTCAGCTTCGGTTCGTTGGGTTTCTAAATCTTCTAACTCAGCTCGTAAGGCTATAAGTCCCGAAGGCGTTACGTAGTTGGTAATCCCCGCCGGCAAAGCAGCCCGCGAGGGAATAATAGGCGGTTCACCCGCACCGTCTTCTTTTACAAATGCTCGGCTCATCTTCTTTTAACGGTCAAGGTTAATTCGGGTTATTTCATCGCGCTAGCGTCTTTTTAGTTTGACTCATATAATGAAAAAACAGGCCGAAAACTGCCGAATGAAACTGTGTTTCGTGGATTCTGATTAGCAGCTGACGTAACAAAACTGCCGCAAAAAAAACGGACTTGCTCCAAAAACCGCAAGTCCGGACAAAATTTAAACTTGGCTACAGCCGATAGAAATATTAATTTTTAGAAAGCTTTTGCTTTACGATTTGGTCTGCTAACACCAAGGCTTGATACGCGTTAACCAAACCTCCGCTACCGGACAGTGCAGAAAATTTAACTTTTTTCTTTCTAGGCGATGCACGGTTTGGCACATTTACTTTCAAATTTGGGTGAGTTGTTACAGATTTTAGCAGCACGTCTTTCAGTTCAACCGCTGTCAGTTCTGGATAGTGAGACCAAACCAAAGCCGCCACTCCAGAAACAACCGGCCCCGAAAAACTGGTTCCGTCAACTTTTGCGTATTGATTGCCCGGCGATAATGAAACCACATCCACGCCGGGGGCAAAAAGGTCTACCGTTTTAAAACCGTAGTTAGAAAAATCGCCTACTAATAGTTCATTTAAATGCATAGAAGACGCACCTACCTCAATCCAAGTGCTAACCGAATTTCCCTTCAGCAGAGTTTTAGACGGGAAATGCATTTCCTGATCTAGGTTTACGCCATCGTTGCCCGCAGAATGGACTAGCAGCACATTGTTCTTTTCAGCATATTGCGCGGCCTCATCTACCAAATGCTTTTGCGGCGAGAATCCTTTTCCGAAACTCATATTAATGATATTAGCGCCATTATCTACGGCATACCTGATAGCGAGGGCAATGTCCTTGTCATACTCATCGCCGCTAGGCACAGCCCGCAACGCCATAATTTCTACGTTCTCAGCAATGCCATCAATGCCCAAACCATTATTCCGGATACCGGCAATAATGCCTGACACGGGCGTTCCATGGTCAGCACGGGGGCCGGTTACATTGCTGTTGCCGTAAGCTAAATCATTGATATCTGTGAGGTTGTCGCCTAAAATAGTACGCGGATTGAAATCTAGGTTTAAATGGTAGTTTAAATACACCTCGTTCCGCTCCATCATTTCTTTAAAAGATTCAGGGCTGTAACCAAGTTTATATTTCTCTAGCAACCAATTTTTAACTTGATTAACGGTGTC
>JBBSSO010000183.1:0-5055 GCA_038241905.1 Cytophagales bacterium
CCAAAGCCCCGGGAGTTCCGTAACCGCCGCGCAGCACCCATATTTTATTGTTGGCATCTAACACCAGCCGCTGCGGGGCGTTTCCTACTTCAATGGTTTTCTCTACTTCGTCGGTGGCCGTGTTAATAACAGAAACCGTGCTGCCGCCGCCGTTGGCCACATAAAGCTTGCCGTTGTAAAGTAGTACTTCCTCGGGCAGCAGGCCCACGTCTATGGTTTTGGTAACGGTATTGGTCTTTAGGTTAAGCACAGAAACCCGGCCCTTGCCCAGATATCCCGAAAAAGAATAGCCCACATATTCGCTTACATACGCTTTTTCCTCCTGCAGAACGGCCATGTACCGCGGAATTTTAAGTCCATTAATAACGCCGGTAGATTCAAACGTGAACGCGTTTACTACTTCAATTTTCTCGCTGTTGTTTAGTGTGATGTAGGCTTTGTCGCCAAAGAAAGTGGTGGACTGGGCTCCATCGCCCAGCGGGCGATCATTCACGGTATTAAATAGGGCCGGAATAAGCGTTTTGGTGTCTTTAGAAAGGTAACTGATTTCTGCGGTAGGCGCTCCAAAATTGCCTTCATTGGTAATAAATACACCGTGCTCATACGCTCCTTTTGGAGTGGGCGGCGTGTCATCATTATCACAGGCAGTGACCAAGAAAGTGCCCGCCAGCAGGCTAAGCACATGTAAACGATTCAGGGTTTTCATAAAAATAAAAAAATAAAGGTTGATTTAAAAGTTAGCGGGCCGGTTCCACTGCAAACCCAGCGATACCCGGAAATGACGGGGCGGCATGGCGCGGTAGGCCATGGTTTGGTACACCGTGTTGCTTATGTTTTGAACTTGCGCCATTACATTGGCTTGCAGGGTTTTGTAGAAAAAGCGTTTGCCCAGGCTGGCATTAGCCAGAAAATAGGCCGGTAGGCTGCGGTTGTTGTCATTATCTGAGTAGCGGAGAGCGGTAAAAGCGGCATCGGTGGCTAGGTACCAAGACCGAAAACCCAGCTCGGCCCAGCCGGCCACTTTGTGCTGGGGTACATAAAATAACTGGCGGTCTTGCGGCTGGCCTTGGGCGTTGGGCAATTGCTGTTCAGAAATGGTATACGCGTACGCCAATCCGCCCGAAATAGTAAAGGGGTGCCGCGTTTGGTACTGCCAGTTGCTGGAAAATTCGGTGCCGTGGCCTTGCACTTGGCTCAGGTTCACGGGCTGCGAATATCCGCCGGGGGCGGGCTGCCACTGAATCCAATCTTGCACCTGCAGGGCATAAAAAGTTATTTCGGTTGTGCCGTTCAATTTGTTTTTTTGGAAGCGATGGGCAAGTCCGCCTTCGTAGCCCCAGCCGCGCTCGGGTTGTAAATTAGCGTTGCCGCCGGGCTGCCAGAAACGGTCGTTGAGCGTAGGCACGCGGTAGCTCCGCGATACATTGGCCTTGAGAGTGACAGCATGAACGGCGTTTTCAAACACCTGCCAAGCTGCACCCAGCGATGGCGTAATGGGCGGATTATATCCTTGCACCCAGGCTTGGCGCACGTTCAGGCTTAACTCCAGATTGCGCACGGCATCATAGCGCAACCAACCGTACGCCGAGTACCGGTTTTCATCTTTCTGGCCGCCGTACCCGCCTACTTGGGCGCGGAATAACTGTGCTTCAGTGCCGATTTGTAAGAGCAGATTTGGCAGCAGTGCCCGTTCATGTTCCAGCTGCGTTTGGTAGGTTTTAACTTTTGAAAGCGATAGCACGCCATCGTCTCGGTAATCTAGTCGGTCAATAAAATATGCGGCCTTGGCGGTGGTGGTGCCTTGGGCCAGTTGCCCTTGCCACTCGCCCATGAGGCGCAGGTTTTCGTCTTCTTGCCGCGCGTGGGTGTTGGCGCTGCCCATGGAAGGCTGAATTTGCCGGTCCGTTTTTACATACCATCCCCGGAGGGAAATACGGTGCTCTGGGTTTAATTTAACGTGTATATCTTGGGCCAGGCTAGTTTGGTCAAAGGCGGCGTTCTCTTGGGTTTTCCAGGGCTGACCAAACTCAGTAGTGTTTTTAAACCGGAAATTATTGTCAGACGAGGTTTTGGTGTACGAAGTAGCGCTATGAATTTTTTGGGAAGAAAAAGTAGCATTTGCGGCTGTGCGCCGATGGCCAAAACTGCCTGCTTCTTGCTGCACTTGCACCTGCTGCCGGGGCCTGAAAACGGGATTGTTTTCCAATAAGATGGAGCCACCCACGGCACCGTTGCCGTGCAGGGCGCCGCTGGGGCCGTGCTGCAACACAATGGCGGTAGATGGAGCGGGCGGGAGCAAGGCAAAATCGGTTAAACCCAATGTGGGTAGAGCGATGTTAAACCCGTTCCAAAGCACGGCAGTATGGCTAGCGGTTGTGCCCCGGAACGCGACGGTGGCGGTCATGCCGTTGCCGTAACTTTTGAGGTAAAGCGGACTGCGTTTCTGCAAAATATCGGCGAGGGTAAGGCCGGGCTGGCGCTGCAGTAAAAGCGTATCTAGCGTTTGGGTGCGGGTTCCTACGCCAAAGAGTACGTATTTGCTGGCGCGCACCGCCACTTCGGGCAGGCGCACCGAGTCGGACACGGAGGCTTGTGCCCAAGCTGTTTGGCTGGTAAAAAATAAAGAAAGCAACGTGACTATCGCCACTAAAAAGACACGTGGTGCCATAACCTCGGGCTAAAACCAGAGGAGACTTTAGAAGGGAAAAGGAAACGAAAATGCCAACCCACGTACGCACGGGGTTACCATCCTTGTCGCTTTTTTTCCCGAAAGCCTCCAAGTGTAAATGTATCGCTATCGGCAGGTCTCCTGGCTCTCTTCGGCGGCTTGGCCTTCCCATCTAAAACAGACAGTGGCGCGGGGTAAGCGGCTTTTTTAGAAGATAACAGTTGCGGGTACAGCCCAGGTATTTCACCTGATTCCCTATTAAGATCACATCGGCGGTCACCGATATAAATCACCATTAGCGGGGCAAAGGTACAGTTACTTTTGGTGGCGCGCCATAGCTGGTGTAGAAAAAAGTCTAGTAGCTTTCTGTTTTAGGCCTGTTTTTAGAAAAACAGGCCTAAAACAGGAAGCTTTTCCAAAGCAGAAAGAAGGATGGGGCAACTTTTTTGGGCTGGGTTAAGTTTCTAGCATTGTATTTGCAAGCTGCTTTTCACCTTTGAATAGCTTTGCTATTTAGGAGTTTCCGGCAAACGTTAAAGTGTCACCTAGCTATTGCCGCCGAAGTACCCAACGATTAACATGTTCCAAAAATCCCTCGCTTTTTAGAATGAAAAAACTGCTTTTACTTCCTGTTTTCTGTCTGGTCTTGGTCTTTTCTGGCCACGCGCAGACTATTTCCAAGATTAATTTCGATGCTATAAAAACGGCCGTTTCCTCGCCTAAATCGGCGTATTATTACCCCAACTTGCTTAAACGCTACCACGCCAACGATGCCCGGCTGACTGCCGAAGATTACAAGCATCTTTATTATGGCTGGACGCTGCAACCCGGCTACAAACCCTACCAACCCAACCTACAATCTGACGCGCTAAACGAGATGATGCTCTTTGAGCGATTCCCGGAAATTGTTACGTTGGGCAAAAAAATGCTACTTACTGACCCCTTTAATACCGATGTTATGTACCTGGTGCACATGGCCTACGGCGAATTAAACAAACAAGCGGAGAGCAAAAAGTGGCTGGTGAAGTTTGACGGCATCATGAACGCCATCAAGGCCAGCGGCAACGGTAAATCGGCGGAGAGCGCCGTGGTTTTGATTGCCCCGCGCGATACGTATATGTTTCTGACGGTGGTGAATCTGCGCCAAGCATCGCCGGCGCAGTTGCTAGATAATAAATACCACGTGGTGCCAGTTAAAACGCCCAACAAACACAACTATACTGAGGTGTATTTCAACATCCAGAAACCGTTGGCTCGTAAAAAATAACCGCCAATTGCGTTTACTTTGCGTACAGAGAAAGCCCGCGTTTCGGGGCCGTTTTTCCAAAAACGGCCCCGAAACGCGTTTAGCGCTTTTGTAAACTTTAGCCATTTTTGCTAGCAAATCTAAAATTTAAACAAGCTCTAAAGCTTTTTTTAAAAAAATCTGTATGATGAAAAAATCTCCGCTTTCTCTTTTTGTGCTGCTATTTGCGCTCGCTTCTTGCCAGCCATCCGAAGACAAAACCGTGCAGGCTGCTGAAAAAAAAGACAGCCACGCGCTAGTAACCGCTCCCTGCGCTTTTACAGAAACCGACTCAGCGGCCACCCAGCAACGCCTGCAAGGCGAATGGGAACTGGCGGGCATCCAAACCAATTACATGGGCCTAGAACCCGACAAATTTTTGACTGGCGCCGACATCGGGGTACCCAAAACCTTGGCTTTTTATCCGAACCATGAATTTGAAACAACCGTGAATGGCCATAAAGAAGGCAATTTGCAGAAGTATAAAGTAGAAGCGCAAAGTCTGAGTCCGCTGGCGTACCAGTTTTGGTTTTGTGGCGAAAGCATGCTTATTCTGAGCAACGTGGCCGCCGATGGCGCTACCGAAGTGTACATCAAAAAATAGCCGGTAAAATGGTGCCATCATCGCCCCCAAATTTTACCCCGCTGCCGCAAGAATTTTACGGCCAGTCAGACGTGGTGGGCATCGCCCGTGGTTTGCTGGGTAAGTACTTGTTTTCGCAGACAAGCGGCGCGCTAACCGGCGGCATTATTGTAGAAACTGAAGCCTATTCTGGTCGGGATGACGCCGCTTGCCACGCACATTTACAACGCCGCACCAAACGCACTGAAATCATGTACGGTCCGCCCGGCAATACCTATGTGTATCTAATTTACGGAATTCATTCTTTATTAAACCTGGTCACCAATCAAGTCGGCTTTGCCGATGCCGTTTTAATTAGAGCCTTGCAGCCCACCGAAGGCCTGGAAGAAATGCAACGACGGCGCGGCTTGGCTAAAATAGAGCCTCGGCTGACGGCTGGTCCTGGTTTGCTGACGCAAGCTTTGGGCATCACTACGCAGCACAACGGCACAGACGTTACCGGCACGCTTATTTGGGTAG
>JBBSSO010000184.1:0-5032 GCA_038241905.1 Cytophagales bacterium
CACGAAGCTGAACGGAAAGAGATATTACGCCAGTACAGAAAGTTGCTTCGGCACGCCAAGCCTTTTTTGAAAGACAATGACGCCAAGATTATAAAGAAGGCGTTTAACACATCGCTGGAAGCGCACAAAGACATGCGGCGTAAATCTGGCGAGCCCTATATCCTGCATCCGCTGGCGGTGGCCCAAATTGCCGTGGAAGAAATTGGCTTGGGTACCACGTCTATTGTGGCCGCGCTGCTGCATGATGTGGTGGAAGACACCGATACGGAAATTGAAGACATTGAGCGCGATTTTGGCCCGCGGGTAGCCCGCATTATTGAAGGACTGACTAAAATTTCAGGAGTTTTTGAGTACGGCACCAGCCAGCAGGCCGAAAACTTTAGGAAAATGCTGCTCACGCTTTCTGATGATGTGCGCGTAATCTTGATTAAACTGGCCGACCGCCTGCACAACATGCGCACTTTGGGCAGCATGGCCCGCGACAAGCAGCTGAAAATTGCCTCTGAAACCATGTACCTGTACGCTCCGCTGGCGCACCGCTTGGGTTTGTATGCCATTAAGTCTGAGCTAGAAGACCTGCACCTAAAATATACTGACACTGAGACGTATAAGTTTATTTCGCAAAAAATTAGGCAGACCCGGAGCGCTCGTAACAAATTCATAGGGGATTTCATTAGCCCCATAGAAGACGAATTGCGCCGGCAGGGCATTCCAGATTTTGAATTAAAAGGAAGGCCTAAGTCCATTTACTCCATCCTTAAAAAGATGAAGAAGCAGAACGTTACGTTTGAGGAAATCTATGATCTTTTTGCGGTACGCATAATTTTAGATGTGCCCTATGAGCAAGAAAAGCCCGCTTGCTGGCGCGTGTACTCTATTGTAACTGACTTTTATCAGCCCAACCCAGACCGCCTAAGAGATTGGATTAGCACGCCCAAAGCGAACGGTTACGAGGCGCTGCATACCACAGTGATGAGCAAAACCGGGCAGTGGGTAGAAGTGCAAATACGCACCAAGCGGATGGATGATGTGGCAGAGCGCGGATACGCGGCCCATTGGAAATATAAAATTGGCAGCACCGGCCCGTCAGAATCTGGTTTAGACAACTGGATTAACAATGTGCGTGACATGCTTGAAGTGAACAACACAGATGCCATTGAATTTCTAGACGAATTCCGGACCAACCTTTTTGTGGAAGAAGTCTTTGTCTTTACGCCCAAAGGCGAATTAATTATTCTGCCAGACCGCGCTACTGCGTTAGATTTTGCTTTTGAGATTCATACTCAAGTTGGGTGCCAGAGCTTGGGCGCCAAGGTAAACCAGAAGTTGGTGCCTTTGAGCCATGGCCTGCACAACGGCGATCAGGTAGAGATTCTAACGTCGCAAAAGCAAAGGCCCACCGCAGAATGGCTCAAGTTTGTGACCACTTCCAAAGCGCGCTCTAAAATAAAAGAGTACCTGCGCGAAGAAAGGAAAGCCAAAGCTGAAGAAGGTGTTGGGCTGGTAGAGCAGCAACTGCAATCCATTTCCGTAGAGTCCACCGCCGCTAATTTAAACCGGTTAGCAGCTTATTTCAACGCGCCTTCATTGCAGGATCTGTATTACCGCGTGGCCACAAATTTGCTAGATTCTAAAGAAATAACAGAACATATTTTTAATCCGCAGAGCAGTCTTTACAAGCCGGTTTCTATTTTAGACGGTTCTTCTTTTGATAAAGAAGTTGAGAAAAGAATGGGCATTAACGCCCAAATGCTGGTGATTGGCGGCACCACAAATAAGATTGATTACACGCTGGCCAGCTGCTGCAACCCCATTCCCGGAGACGATGTATTTGGTTTCCAAACTCTGGACCAGGGCATTACCATCCACCGAACTTCTTGCCCCAAAGCCATGGGATTAATGTCTAATTACGGGCACCGCATGGTTAAAACGAAATGGACCGGGCAGCAAGAACTCTCGTTTCTGGCGGGCATCAGCATTAAAGGAACCGACCGCGTGGGCTTGGTGAACCACGTAACTCGCGTCATTTCTAACTCTCTAAAAGTAAACATGCGCTCCATTACCATCGACTCAAACGATGGCGTTTTTGAGGGAAGGTTAATGATTTACGTGAATGACACCGCTCAGCTAGAAAAACTGATTCAACACTTGCTCCGCGTGCCGGGCGTGCTGAGCGTGGACCGCTTCGACTCTTAATTATGAATTGTTGTTTTCAGCCTCTTTTTCCAAAAACAGGCCGGAAACAGGTTCTCGTAGCAAAGTGTCGAGCTGTTTTAGGCCTGTTTTTTCAAAATCAGGCCTAAAACAGAAACCTTGTTATGGAAGAGGAGCAAGGCTGCGCGCTGAGCTCCTTTCCTTTAAATAGACATTGGTTTAAGAATCCAACTTAAAACCGTTAAGTTTGCAAGAGCAGCAGAAGGAATATGGCACTAGATGAATTGAAGTTTATCGAGGTGAAGAAGATTTTCACCGCCTATTTAGAGAGCAAAGGTCTCC
The DNA here is from genome assembly GCA_038241905.1 of Cytophagales bacterium. Lineage (GTDB taxonomy): Bacteria > Bacteroidota > Bacteroidia > Cytophagales > Hymenobacteraceae > Nibribacter. Next base: position 2,497 of record JBBSSO010000184.1, read on the forward strand.
GGAAAACTCCGGAACGCTACGCTATCTTAGAGGAAATCTATTCCCGAAACGGGCATTTTGATGTAGAGTCACTCTATATTAGTATGAAAAATAAAAACTACCAGGTCAGTCGGGCCACGGTCTACAATACTTTAGATCTACTGGTTGAGAATGATTTGGTGAGCAAGCACCAATTTGGCCGCAACCTTGCGCAGTATGAAAAATCGTACGGCCGCCGCCAGCACGACCACGTAATCTGCACAGATTGCCACAAGGTTGTAGAGTTTTGCGACCCACGCGTGCACAACATCCAGACGATGGTAGGTGAGTTATTGAATTTTAATATCCTGCACCATTCCTTAAATTTGTACGGCATTTGCGGCGATTGCCAAGCCAAGCTTAACGCAAAAAATAATGAAAATTGAGCATGCGCTAGAAGAAAACGTCCTTATCATCCGCCTGGAAGGCGATATGATTGGCGGCCCCGAAAACCAGAAACTTCTGGAACTTGCTGACAATACCATTGAAGATTCGCTGCTGCTGGCCGCCATTGATTTATCTAATGTCCGGTTTATCAACAGCACGGGTATTGGCGTGCTGGTTTCGTTGCTCACCAAATTCCGCAACCAAGGCGGCGAGTTGGTCTTAATTAATCCTTCAGCACAAATCCGTAAATTATTAATCATCACCAAACTGAACGCCATTTTCACCATCGCTGATGATGAAGCTGCCGCCGTTCAGCTTCTTAAAGAATCTATTTAAATGCCAGTTGATATTTTAGTAGGCCTCCAGTGGGGCGATGAAGGAAAAGGAAAGATTGTAGATGTACTTGCTCCGCAGTACGATGTAGTAGCCCGGTTTCAAGGGGGACCCAACGCCGGCCACACGCTAGAGTTTGAAGGCACCAAGCACGTATTACACCAGATTCCGTCCGGTATTTTCCATGAGCACATCACCAATATTATTGGCAACGGCGTTGTTTTAGACCCTATTGTTTTCCGTACGGAGGTAGATAAACTTACCGCCCGCGGCGTAGACGCTTCTAAAAACTTATACATTTCAAAAAAGGCGCAGTTAATCCTTCCATCGCACAAAAGCCTAGACCGGATTTCTGAAGAAGCATTGGGCACCTCTAAAATTGGCTCTACCCAAAAAGGAATTGGTCCGGCTTACCAAGACAAAATTGGCCGGAGCGGTTTGCGGGTAGGAGATATTCTGCAAGACGATTTCAAAGAGCGCTACCATGCCACCGTGGCGAAGCACCAGAAAATTGCCTCTTTTTACCAGAAAACCTTAGATATTGATGAACTAGAGCAGCAGTTTTTCAGCGCCATTGACTTCCTTCGCACCTTTACGCTGGTAGAATCTGAGTACATGATTAACCAGGCGCTAAAAGAAGGAAAGCGCATTCTGGCCGAAGGTGCGCAAGGCTCCTTGCTAGACATTGATTTCGGAACGTATCCGTTTGTTACCTCGTCTAACACCTTGGTAGCTGGCGCTTGCACTGGTTTGGGAATTGCGCCCAGTCACATTGGTGAGGTTTACGGAATTTTTAAGGCGTACTGTACCCGCGTAGGCAGCGGCCCTTTCCCTACAGAACTGCACGACGAAGTAGGCGATAGAATCCGTAAAGCCGGCAACGAGTTTGGTTCCACCACCGGCCGGCCCCGTCGTTGCGGCTGGATAGACCTACCCGCCCTGAAATACGCCATCATGCTAAACGGCGTCACCCAGCTAAACATGATGAAGGCCGATGTATTAGACGCCTTTGAAGAAATCAGAATCTGCACCCACTATGAATTGCCAGATGGCACCGTTACGGACCAATTGCCGCATGACATGGATAAGGTTGACCTAAAACCTATCTATATAAGCATGAAAGGCTGGGGCGAAGAATTACGCGAGTTTGAAAGCTACCAGCAATTGCCAGCTGCTTTACTGGCGTACGTGGCCTATTTAGAGAAAGAATTAGAAGTAAGCGTAAACATTATCAGTGTTGGTCCAGACAGAAAAAGCACCTTATTGAAGTAGGGTTCTATTTTTATGTAGTTTGATGAAAAAGGGGAGGAAAGCCAAGCGGTTTTTCTCCCTTTTTTGAGTAGGGTTCAATGGCAATTCACCTCTTTCTGTTTTCGGCCTGTTTTCCCAAAAACAGGCCGAAAACAGCCTCTGTCAAAACTCGAAGGTGCTCTTTATATAATTTCAAACAGGAAGTTCTCTACCTATGTAGTTGATGAAAACTAAGTGTAGAGATAAATTACTAAAGACGGGTACAAATGTAACTTGACATATTTCTTTTTGTCATCCTGAAAGGACCTTGTGGGCGTACTGTGAAAGCGGATAGTAAGAGCAGATACAGCTTGCACACAAGGTCCTTTCAGGATGACAGATAGCTGCAGTATGACAGATATAGTGCGTTAAGTTTGTCCTCTTACATTAACAGAAATAGTGTTTGTATTTTCTACTGATGGTACTTCTCGACTTTTCTGTTTTAGGCCTGTTTTCCCAAAAACAGGCCTAAAACAGCTTTCTATTTAGCAGGCCCTACTTTTATCTA
>JBBSSO010000185.1:0-5029 GCA_038241905.1 Cytophagales bacterium
CCGCGTTTGCCCACCATGGCGCCAATGCCGCCGTAGTTGCCGGTGGTCATGGTTCTGAAATCTTCAATATCGTCTTCGGGAATGTAGTTGGTGTAGGGGTCCAGGCTTTTGAGCATGGCGTCAATGCCGGTGCGCACCATTTTAGACGGCGTTATTTCGTCTACATAATAGGTGTTGACTTCTTTGAAAAGCGTGGCGAAAATATCGAGGTTTTTGGCAATCTCGAAATAACGCTCAGAGCCGGAAGAAAAAGAAACGAGACCCCAGGCCGTGCAGCCCAGCAGAAAGCCGGCAATAGATTTTTTGAGCATATCAGCGGAAATGAAAAACGAAAACAGGCAAAGGCTTAAATTTTAAGCGCTTAAGAGCTTATTTAAGTTTTGGTTTTGCAGGCGAAAACAGGAAGCAAAAGGTTCTGGCGAAGCTTTTTTTGAGCAGCATAGCAGGGCTATGGTGAGAGAAAAATGCAAAGTCAGGTTCTTTTGATGCCTGTTTGTAGCGCGAAAGGAAAATTTAAACAAGCTCTAAGTAGTAGAGAACAAACGCTCCAATCCTGAATTTAGTTTTTTACTGATATAATTGAAAGGATTTTTTTCTTTGCCCACGTATAAAATCCCAATCAGCCAAGCGCCTTCTGGGGTATGTAACTGAGGCACAAAGGGTTTACGCAAACGGTAAGCATCCTTGATTTGACGTTTAAGGCGGTTGCGGTCTACCGCTTTTTTAAAGTAGCGCTTAGAAACGGAGACCAGCACCTGAGATTGGCTTTCTTGCGGCAAGTAGATGGCCACAAAACGGAGCGGGTAGGAATTAAAAGAAGAACCCTCCCGGAAAAGCTGTTCAATTAGCTTTTTGCTCCGTAAGCGTTCTTCTTTTGGAAACCTGTAAGAAATCAGAGGCTCTTCTGCAGCATGTTCAGTGAAGGGACCCATTCGCGAGGCGCCTTGCAGCGAGCTACTCAGAAAAATTAGGCTTTATGTCTTCTTTCGTCAGAAACCGATAGTTTGTGACGGCCTTTGGCTCTTCTGCTTGCCAAGACTCTACGGCCGTTGGCAGTTTCCATTCTAGAGCGGAAACCATGCTTATTTCTTCTTTTGCGTTGCGAAGGTTGGAATGTTCTTTTCATCAGACACTAAACATTTATTTAAGGCCTGCAAAATTAGGGAATCAATTCTGATAAATCAAATCATGTTCTATATTTAAATTGAGTATTTGCCCATTCCCCATCGCTTGAAAAATATTTTACCAAATCTGCTGTATTTGAAAAGTGCGTTTTCGGCTTGTTTTCCAAAAAACAGGCCGAAAACAGATGTACGGACAGGGCTTGACCTGTCCAATGCGGTGGCCAACGCTTTATCATTTGCCCAAAGAAAGTTAGCCGTTAAACATGCAATAGTTAATCTGCATAGCAAGCTAAAAGGCATCAGCAAGCGGATGGGACAGGTCATGAACTATCTCTACAGAATCAGGAATGCGTTATTTCTTTATTGTTAAAGTGCGTTTTAGGCGTGCCAGAGCACCGAGACAAAAAAGGACAAAACGGCTATTACAATCCCGACCATGAGTACATTATAACTGAAACGCAGGTAATGGTATTTGCGCGCCACAGAAACGCCCAGACTGTGTAAATCATGCATTAGCGCATGCCGAGAGTCATTTCCGCTTTCAATGATGGTGTCTAGCGCGCGCTCATATTCTGCCAGGGTCATTCTATGAAAATTCTCAAAATGCAGCAGGTTTACTTCTTTATTCTTAATCTCCTCTAATGTATAATAGCCCCGCGTATTATCTGGTCTGGTGGAAAAAATGGCCAGAATAAGGGTAGCCGTGCAGGTAAGAATTAGCAGAATGCCGGGCAAGAGGTATTCCGGATTGCGTTCAAACTTGCCTAGAAACACAGTTAATGCCCCCGAAATAATTAACGTGCACATCCCGATTAAGATGTTAGCTCGCCGATCTCCGATCGCGATGAAGGACACATGGTTACGAGCGGCGGTTCGGTACATGTTAAGCATGCCCGTATTGCGCTTTTTCTCCATTTCCTCCTTTTTCCTTTTGGCTCGCTTAACAGCTTTTTCTTTTTGTTCTTCTGTCTCTTGCATAATCCTAGTTACGCATATTAAATAGATAAGTACTTGTTTCAAATTTTGCCGCGATGGTAAACGACTACGTTGCGGCGTGCAGCGATGAAACTTGCTTACTTTTAAGAGAGAGTTTTTGGGCTGTTTTTCGGAAAAGAGGGCAAAAACGTTCTTCTTGCAGAAATATAATCCAACCATCACCCACCAAAAAAATACCGCCGTGCTACACTACCAACTCTCTTATGAGAACCCGCTTTCCGGTTTTTTGCAGGTCCAGACCACTATTGACCACATCGGCACGGCCTACCTGTACTTGCAACTACCGGCTTGGCGACCGGGCCGGTATGAGTTGCAGAACTTCGCGCAGAAATTGCAGGGCTTTGAGGTGCTATCGCCAGACGGTTCACCCCTGCCCTTTATTAAAGAAACCAAAGACCGCTGGAAAGTAGACACGCAAGGGCAAGAAACGGTCACTGTGCGGTATAACTTTTACGCTCGGCAAATGGACGCGGGCGGCTCTTGGCTAGCAGAAGATTTTCTGTACGTAAACCCCATTAACTGCCTGCTAACCGCGCAAGGCCAAGAAATGGAACCCTGCACGCTGCAATTGTTGGTGCCCGAAAGCTGGCAAATTGCGGGTGGATTGCCTGTTTCAGAAAAAGCTACTCTGTTGGCGCGCAACTTTGACCACTTGGTAGATTCGCCTTTTATTGCCAGCGCCACGCTGCAACATGCGGTGTTTGAAGAGCAAGGAATTCCGTTTCACGTGTGGTTTCAGGGCGATGGTAAACCGGATTGGGAGCAGATTATTCCAGACTTCCGGGCGTTTACCCAAGAGCAGCTGGCCTTGTTTGGCAGTTTCCCGGTAAAAGATTACCATTTCATAAATATTCTGCTGCCCTACGCCCACTACCACGGCGTAGAACACACAAATTCTACCGTCATCACCCTCGGCCCCGCCGAGCAATTAATGACGCCCGCTTTATATAAAGAGTTGCTGGGCGTTAGCTGCCATGAGCTTTTTCACACGTGGAACATCAAACAAATTAGGCCCCAAGAACTGCTGCCTTATGATTTTACCCAGGAAAATTATTTCAGAACGGGCTACGTCGCCGAAGGCGTAACCACGTATTACGGCGATTATCTGCTAGCCCGAAGCGGCGTTTTTACAGCGGAACAATACTTTTTAGAACTGAGCACCACCGTTAACCGGCACGCGGTAGACCACGGCGAAACCCATTTATCTGTAGCAGATTCTTCTTTTGATACTTGGCTAGACGGCTACAAACCGGGCATTCCAGATCGCAAAGTGAGCATTTACCACAAAGGCTGTCTGGCGGCTCTCATTCTGGATGTAGAAATCAGGAAAGCTACCCAAAACCAGCAATCGCTGGACCAGGTAATGAGGGAAATGGAGCAGACTTTTGGCCAGCGCAGCCGCGGTTACACTGAGCAAGATTACCAAATCCTGGCCGAAAAAGTGGCTGGTGTCAGTTTGGAGACGTATTTCCAGGAAATCATTTTCGGGACGGTTTGCTTTGAGAAATGGCTGGTGCCAGCGCTGCAGTACGTGGGCTGCCAACTAGAAAAATTGGCTTCGGGAACGGTTAATGAACATATTTTCGGATTCCGGTTAAGTCCCATCCTCACATCGGCTACGCCGATGATAAGTTACCTTGCCCCAACTTCTCCGGCCGCGCTTTCTTTATCGGTGGGCGATGAATTAGTGGCCATTAACGGACGCAAAATAGAAAACAACAATTTGGCTGGCTTGCTCAAAGGCCAGGAAACGGTAGAAATTGCGCTTTTCCGGCAGAAGAAATTGCAAACCGTAACGATATCTGCCGATGGAAAACTGCATTTACCCAACTACAACGTACGCAAAAACCCCGCAGCCACGCCAGAACAAAAAGCCAATTTCAACCTATGGCTCAAGCAAGAATTTTAGAATCTAGGCGTACGGACAGGGCTTGACCTGTCCTAAGCGGTGGCCAACGCTATTGGGTAGGGCAAATGGAAAGTCCTCCTGCGCCGAACTACTTTTTCCATAGCTGGCAGCTTAACTTTGCCAGCGCAGGGGCAGGTCAAGCCCTGTCCGTACAGAATCAGCAATGCGAAAAATGATGCGTGCCGCGCAAAAGCAAAACTCCTGTTTTAGGCCTGTTTTTCAAAAAATAGGCCTAAAACAGCTGCTTGCTTTTTCTGGCTCATTACTAACTTGGTCCTTTAGAGATTACTTTATGAGAATTTGCCTTTCTATTTTGTTGCTGGTTTCCTTGTTCAGCTGTACCGCCGTAAAACCCATGCCCGACCTTACTCCTTTGCGCCAGCAAATTCAGGCCGAATTGGCCACTACGCCAGGCACGTTTGCGGTCGCGTTTAAAGACATGCAAACCGGGCAAGAGCTGTTGATTAACGAGCGCGAGAACTTTCATGCGGCTAGCACCATGAAAACTCCAGTGCTCTTGGAAGCTTACACCCAAGCCGCCGCGGGCAAGTTTTCTTTGCAAGATTCCATCGTCTTAACAAACACGTTCAAGAGCATTGTAGACGGCAGCCCTTTTACAATTAGCGCCCAAGACGATAGCGAACAGACGCTTTACCAGCACCTGGGCCAGAAATGGCCCATTAAAGACCTGCTTTATAAAATGATTATCAATAGCAGCAATCTGGCCACTAACTTAATTATTGAAGAACTTGACGCCAGGCAAGTAACCCAAACCATGCGCCAACTGGGAGCCGAAGACATTCAAATTCTGCGCGGCGTAGAAGACGGAAAAGCATACCGGCAAGGGCTAAATAACACCACTACCGCGTATGATTTAATGCTACTTTTTAGCCAAATGGCCGAGGGGAAAACGGTGAGCAAAAATGCATCGCAAGAAATGATTGAGATTTTGCTAGACCAGCAACACAAAAACGTAATTCCGGCCAAGCTGCCCCAAAAC